>JAIPJS010000028.1 GCA_021734025.1 Candidatus Neomarinimicrobiota bacterium | reverse complement strand
CGGAGTTGGTCGAAGGCTTTTTTGATATCGTGCATGAGGCTATCTCCTTGTTTTATTATGAGCTTAGCACCCATAATATACACAGGAGTAGCCTTCTGTACGAGTCTTTTTCTGTTCATTGAGTTTCGCACAACGGGTTTAATTAAGTTATTTAAAGGTACGATTCAGGAAGGAAAATTAAAACAGACGCTATCTCCTGTATTTTCATGAGAGTAAAAGTGTTTTTCAGACAAACCACTATAATCCTTCATAAATCAGGATATTGCATTTTCTGATTGCCATCCGTAAACTGATTGAGAACTGACTGGTCAGTTTTATAAAATGATACAGAATGAAATATTGTTGAAAATATTACCAAAATTTATGCTGAACACAGGAACTTAAAATGGAACTGATTCGCCGGTTTGTTCAACGATACCCCAAGTCGATAATTACCATTACCCTCCTGCTTACCGCCTTCTTCGGATATCACGCCTTTGACATCGGCGTAAATACCGAACTGGAGCAGATGTTTCCCGCCAACCATCCGGCAGTGGAAACCTTCAATCAGGTAGCCGAAAAATACGGCGGCTCCGAATTCATCGTATTTGTCGTGGGCGATGAGAACATTGCAGATGTGGGAGGACTCCGCCTTATCGATTCCCTCACAACCGCATTCGGCGAAATTGACGGTGTGGAACAGGTCACCAGCATCACCAACGTGGATAAAATCCGTGGTGAAGGTTTTACCATAGAAGTCGGAGCACTTGTGCCCGAACTGCCGGAGACGCCGGAAGCCGCAGCGCAGATCCGCGATAAAATCCAAGAGCATCCGCGATATATCGACTCGATTATTTCCAAAGATTTCCGGTACGCCAATATCCTGGTGCAACTCGATCCGGATTCCGACCAGAAAACCGTCGTTCGTGAGATGAAGCGCATCCGGGAATCCACAGAATTCCCCGGCGAAACCTATCTCACCGGCAGTCCGGTGCTCACCGAAGAAATTGCCGACAGTATGCAGGGGGATATTATCCGGCTGCTTCCGTTTGTTAGTATCATAGTGATGCTCATCCTGTTCTGGGGTTTCCGGAGCAAGCGCGGCGTCGGACTCCCGATTGTCATTGTGTTCATCAGTCTCATTTTTACCATCGGATTTTCCGGCTGGCTGGGACAGCCACTATCGATAGTGAGCACTGCCCTTCCGGTGCTCCTTGTAAGTGTGGGCAGCGCGTATGCCATCCATTTCCTGGCGCGGTTCTATGAAGATCAGCATGAGGGACTCGGCAAGAAAAAGGCCGTTTCGGAGAGTATCCTGAACGTAGGACTGGCTATTGTCATGGCAGGGATTACCACCGCCGCCGGATTTTCTTCGCTGGGACTCTCACAGCTCCGCATCATTCGGGATTTCGGTCTGCTTACAGCTTTCGGAATACTCGTTGCGCTTCTTATCTCCATCACCTTTCTACCGGCGGCACTTCTGGTTATGCGTGCGCCAAAGAATTTCCGTTCCGCAGAAAACCGCCGCGGACTCGATTCCCTCTTTGATAAAATTTCGGATATCGTACACAACTACTCAACCCAGGTGATTATTATCGTTCTCGTCATTATCGGGGTTTCCGCCTGGGTGATACCATCGATTCAACCGGAGACGAACTACATCACCTTTTTCCCGAAGAACAGCGAAGTCCGAAAGGCGCACGACCTAGTGAACAAGGAATTCGGCGGCGCGGCTTCTCTGGAAATTGTTATCAATACCGGCGAACAGAACGGCATTGAGAACCCGGAATTTTTACAAGATGTAAAAAACCTCCAGATGGCTGTAGACAGCATCGATCTCCTCGAGAATTCGCTGTCTGTGGTGGATCTACTGGCGGAGGAGAATCAGGCGCTTCACGAGAATGATCCCGCATATAACCGGCTGCCGGAATCGGGAATCGCCCAGTATCTCCTGCTGTTGGAATCCGACGATGATGCCATTCTGGAGGACTTTATCGACTTCGATCACCAGGAGATGCGGATTCGCGTGATGAATGGCAGCACCAGGAGTACAGTGACTAAAAATATTCTGGAGAAGGTTGACGGGCTGATTGCCAAGCATTTCGGGGATCGCGACCTGGATATCACCGTGACCGGCGTACCGGTGTTGGGCGAGCAGCTGATGGCGCTGATTCTCTCCAGTCAGATCCGGAGCATTATCTCTGCGGTGCTGTTCGCGTTTATCGTCACCAGCCTGCTGCTGAAGTCGGCACGCAAGGGGCTGTTCTGCAGTATTCCCATCGCGGTGACGGTGCTGGTGAACTTCGGCATTATGGGCTGGAGTACCATTCCGCTGGACGTGGCCACGAGCATGATTGCCAGCGTCGCAGTGGGAATTGGTATCGACTACAGCATCCATTTTTACACCCGGTTTCAGGAAGAGGTGGACAAGAACGGTGACCTGGAGTCCGCACTCAATCGCGCCATCCATACGGTGGGGAGAGCGAACTATTTTAACGCATTCGCAGTGACCGCTGGCTTCCTGGTGCTGCTGCTCTCGACTTTTCCACCGTTACGGATGTTCGGTTTGCTTTCATCTGTGACTATGGTGCTCTCTTTCCTTGGAGCGATGATTCTGCTCCCGTCGCTGATTGTGGCATATGAGAAAGTTCGAAACACAACATAAGGATATGAAGATACGAAAATTAATACCAATGGGAAGTTGAACGAAAAAACCGGAGTAATATTTATGAGACGAAGCGCTTTTTACATCGCTGGGATAATTTTGGGTATCGTCCTGATTACCGGACATATATCGGCGCAGGATTTAACTGCGGAAGAGGTAATTGACAACGTGGAAAATGCCATCGATGCTACCTCGGCGGAGATGCAACTCTCCATGGATCTGTACAACGCGTCGGGGAGTAAACGGAGTCGCGGTCTCAAGGTCTATATAAAAGATGCAGACGGACAGACCAAGTCGTTTATCCGGTTTACGGCGCCGGCGGATATCGAAGGGACTGCTTTTCTTTCGCTGGAACAGGATAACGGTGACGAGGAGATGTATCTGTACATGCCAGTGCTGGGGAGCGTCCGGCGGATTGCCGGCAGCCAGAAGAGTGGGAGTTTCGTCGGTACCGACTTCACTTACAACGATATGACGATCCTGGGTGGAGGGAACTACGGCGAAGATTATGAAGCCAGCATTATCGAGTATACCGGAGAGGCGTATGTCCTTCGGCTGAATCCCCTGAAGGACGATATCGACTACCACCATACTGTGATGCGGGTCCCCGTATCCACCTGGTTTCCCTCTGAAATAGAATTTTACAGCAGTGAGGAGACTGTACAAAAGCGGCTCACTAACGACCAGGTAGAGCAGGTAGACGGGAACTGGACGGCCAGAACCATGACTATGGAAAACGTGGAGAAGGGTTCGAAAACGGTGTTGCAACTGGATGAAGTTCAATACAACGCGGAGATTCGGGATCGTATTTTCACGACACGGTATATGGAACGACAGCGGTAGAGATATTAGCGGTTATACGGTAGAGCCGTGCCATGGCACGGCTCTACCGTTTAATTCCAAATTATTGTAATAAAACTCTCGGGGAGGTTTCCGATGAGACGAGTATCAGAATTAGTCTATTTAGCGTTAGGTATTTTTCTAATTACATCAGCCGGATTAGCCCAGGACTTGGAGATCAGCGGCCAATACAGGGGCGAATTTGAGGTTCGGAGTGCGGACAGCAGTTACGCGCATCAGCAGTGGCTGAACCTGTATTTCGATAAATCGCTGGGACAGGATGCCGGTATGCATCTGGACGTGGAGCTGAATTCGTACGGCACCAATTCGGTGACTCCCTTGTTCCAGGAGGCGTACGTGGACTACTACACCGATTACATCGACTGGCGATTCGGCAAGCAGGTCATCTCCTGGGGCAGCGCCTATCAGCTGAATCCCACCTCCTACTTTAATCCGTACGATCTCACCATCATTAATCCCGGTGAGAAGCGGATGGGTGTAATCGCGGCGTCGGCGCGGTACTACGGCCCGCAGAGAATCGAGATCGCCGGAGCGATAACACCGTTTCATTCAACGCATCAGCTGCCACCGGGCTCCGAACGGATGCTCCTTGCCCAAACCGCCGCTCAAGTCACCCAGGGACTAAATCAGTCTGTTCCGGGGATTACTATTTCTCCGGATCCCAATAACCCTTACAGTATCCCGGTTGTACCTTCAACGTTGGAGAAAACTTCCGGTGGATTTCAGGTAACTAAGCGCGGATTATGGAACTTCGACGTCTCCCTCAGCGGTTATCACGGATACGGAAAATTCTTTGGCGTTGATGAAGAAGCTACCGGCAATTCCATCACCGTCATTCCGGGACAACCGAATCAAACGGATCCCCTGGCGACGGTGTATTTCTACTATCCCGAGGTCAACCGGGTTGGTCTCGATATCATAGGTACGCTCGGCGATGCCGGGATTTGGGTCGAGGGGATTCAAAACAGGTATACCAATGATCATCTGGATAACGCATTTTCCGTGGTGGGCGGCGCCGACTACCGGTTTGCCAATGACTTGTACCTTGTCGGCCAGGGGCTCTATATTCAGGGGCGTAGCGAGGATGAGGATGACGTCACGGCTCTGATGATCCACGGGACAAAAACCGTCTTCGGTTTTCACGGCATCGAACTGACCGGACTGTATGACCTTGAGAGCGAATCCTATTTCCTGCAGCCGCAGTTCAACTATTCACTGGGCAACGCAGTGGCGCTTGAGTTTGGTGGTACTCTGGTGCATTTGAATAACGCTCAGTACGGCTCCCTATTCTCCGAAATGATCGGAGATCGGGTATACGGACGGTTGACTGTGGATTTTTAACGCGAAACGAAATATTGCGTATTACGTATTGCGTAAAAAACCGGAGAACGGAGGCTGGAGAAGGGAGACCGGAAAAAACGGGAATGGGGTATAGGGTATAAAGTAAAAGGTATAGGGGTATAGGGGCATAAGGGTATAAGGGTGGGGTTCCCTAATCCTAATCTTAATCTTACTCTTAATCAGCTGTGTTTATGAAGAAAAGGCCGATTAAAAAATGAAGAGTGAAGAAGGGAAGGGAGAAGGGAGAAAGGAGAAAAGGAAAAAACTGTTGGTAGTTCGTGGGTAAAATTTCAACTAGGCGATAGAGAATTGAATGACTCAAAATGATATTTCGAACTACCAACTACTAACAAATAACAACAAACAAACCCCGCTAAAGTGGGAACTACCAACGGGCTTTGACGCTGAACCAGGAAGCTCAATGCACGCTGTTTTTAACAATAACACTTTAACACGCTAACACAATAACACACTCTGTTACTTGAACACACGAACACTTAAACACTCGAGCACTGTTCATGGAACCCAAACAACGCCTCATCATAGACACCGCCATCGACATCTTTGCAGAGAAGGGATTTCAACAGACGACGATGCAGGAGATTGCCGAGACAGCCGGGGTGGGCAAAGGAACCATTTACCGATTTTACTCCAGCAAAGATGATCTCCTCTCTTCCCTGGTGGAATTTGCAATTGAGGACGTCACCAATGAGATACGACAGGCGCTGGAACCAATTGACGATCCCGTGGAAAAATTACGAGCCATCATCGCGGTTGAGATTGCCTACTATGATGACCACCCGAACCTTGCTAAATTCCTTATCAGAGAAGTCCTGGGCTACCGGATGAAATTCGAGGATCATATCCGGCAAATCCAGTCCAGCCGGACAGCTATATTGGAACCGATCATCCAAAATGGATTAGATTCCGGTGAATTTCGCCAGGTGAATCCAACGACAATTGCCGCCGCGATTGAGGGGATGATCCTCGCATCCGTGATTCAGTGGTTTCTACTGGACAACGGTTTTCCCCGGGAGGAGATTCAAGCCGACCTGGAAACATCCGTTTTTCGGGGTCTTTTAAAATAAACTGAGCCGGCGAATTGAACTAAAAAAAACGACTGTGGGCACCCTGGCCCACAGTCGTCTTGCACTTTCACAATATGTGTCCACTTAGATGATCAACATCGCATCACCAAAGCTCAGGAATTTGTAGTCCTTCTCCATCGCATGCTGGTAGGCATCCAACAGTCCGTCCTTATAATAAAACGCGCTCTGGAGGATCATTGTCGCTGATCTCGACTGCTGAAAATTGGTGATGAGCCCGTCGACTATCTGAAAATCGTACGGTGGATAGATGAACAAGTCTGTCCAGTTTTCCTTCTGTACGATAATTTCACCCTGGTACTGATTAGACTCCAGCGCCCTGACAGTTGAGGCACCGACAGCCACAACGCGGTTCCCTGATTTCTTAGCTTTATTCAGGCGATCAATTGCCCCGGGCTGAATTTCAAACCGCTCTCCCTGCATATCGTATTTGGAGAGATCGCTAATGGTAATCGGTTCGTACGCCTCCAGACCGAGATGGAGTGTAATTTCAACAATTTCGATGCCCTTATCTCGGAGCTTATCCAAAAGCGACTCTGTGAAGTGCAGACCAGCAGAAGGGGCTACCACAGAACCGGGTTCTTTGGCATAGACCGTCTGATACCGTTCCTTGTCCTCCTCTTCGGATTCCCTGTCGATGTAGGGTGGAAGCGGCGCCTTGCCTATTTTTTCCAACTCACGGCGGATTTCTTCTCCGTCTCCCTGAAATCGGAGTACCCGCCCACTGGAGACGGTGTTATCAATCACATCACACTCGATACTGTCCCCAAAGCGTATGGAATTGCCAATCCGAACCTTTCTGGCCGGATCGACCATCGCTTCCCATGTGGTGGGATTCAACTCCCTGATCAGGAAAATATCAATGGGATCGCCGTTATCTACCTTAATTGCGTCAAACCGGGCTGGAAAAACCCGCGTATTATTGACGACGAGCACGTCACCTTTCTCTAAATACTCTGTGACGTCAGTAAATACCGTTTCATCAGGGGATTCCCCTGTTCGGTGCAACACCATCATCTGGGCGCTGTCCCGTGGGTCCGCCGGGTATTTCGCTATTTTATCCTCGGGTAGTTCGAATTCAAAATCGTCCGGGTGAACCTTATCACTTTGTAAAATCGGATCGACCTGGTTAAATGCCATGTATTTTTTATCTCCGTTATCTGTTAATACATTTTATAAATATAGATGGTACGAAATGGAAAATAAACTCTAAAGTCTTTAATATTCTTAAGTGATTTTGTAAATAAAATATTATCCTGAAAGAAAATCAAATGAAAAACATCAGTAACGGAATAAATCCACTTTTCTCTTTTCTGAAACTTCTCACAGAGTAACCTGCTGTAATAGTTTTAGTAAATTGGATCAGCTGGAAATCAGCCTAAACTCTGCATCATCTTATGAATCAGTTCGGCAAGCGGTGCCGGATAGATACCGAAGTACAAAATAGCGATACTCAGAACTCCAAAGATTATACGCCCCCCATAGCTCATCGCAGGTAGGTCCTCAGATGAACTCGAAGATGAAAGCATTGCCACCACAACTCTGAGATAATAGTATAAGCCGATGGCACTATTTACAGCCAGCACGAGGACCAGCCCCCACAATGCAGAGCCCACACCGGCGGTTACAACAAAATATTTTCCAATGAATCCGGCAGTCAGCGGGATACCGGCCAGGGAGAACATCATCAGAGTAAAGCCGGCTGCCAGCCATGGACGCGTCCAGAACAGGCCGCGATAGTCATCAATAGAAACTCGCTCGTCCCCTCCCTCGGATAATAATGAGATTATGCCAAATGCACCGAGCGTAGTCGCAAAATAGACCACCAGATAGTATGCGATGGCATCCAGCGCCATTGCTCCACCTGCAATAAATGCCACCAGGATATAGCCCAGATGGGAAATCGAAGAGTAGGCAAGCAGGCGTTTCACGTTCCGTTGCAGCAGTGCCAGGAAATTGCCGGTAAACATGGAAAGAACAGCAATAATGCTCACAGCGACTATCACGGACTGATACTCATATCCATTTGTCGTGACAAAATACCGTAGCAACACAGCCAACATTCCGCCCTTGGATACCGTGGCCACAAATGCCGTAACCGGTGCAGGTGCCCCTTCGTACACATCTGGAGTCCACATATGGAACGGGACTACGGCCAGTTTAAACCCGGCGCCGGTGAGAATGAGTCCGAACCCGGTCAAGATAAATACCGAACGGAATCCCCCGGTTTCTGCAAGACGTGTTCCGATGACACTAAATTCCATCGCGCCGAGTTCGGCATAGACAAGCGCCATTCCAAAAAGTAAAAAGGCTGAAGAGGCGGCCGCCAGTATCAGGTATTTAAGACCGGCTTCCAGTGGTAAATTGCTCTCCCTGAGATAGGCAATCATCACATAAAGCGAAACCGTCAAAATCTCCAGCCCCAGAAAAAGCGACACAAAATGGGTCGCGGCTACCAACACATTGGCTCCGAGGACAGCCAGGAGCAGCACGATAAAGTATTCTTCCCTGTTCTCGTCCCGTTCTTTCATATAGTTGTATGTCAGCATGGCAACTACGGCAGAGGCAGCAAGTGTCAGTCCGATAAAAAATAGTGCAAAGTCATCAATACGGATCAGCGACGAAACCTGGATCGGTGACAGAGCGCGGGCCATCGGTATAGTCAAAAAAGATCCGAGCATACCGGCCAGGGTCAGCAGTAATGAAAGAAAGTGATTCCGCTTTATCGCAACCTGTAGCAGCACCACAATGGCGCTTACAGCAACAACGATTATCGGTAGCAATCCTGTAAATTCCGAACCTGTCATTACATATCCTCGTTATCGAGTTCAGCCTTGAGGTAGTGTTCAACCTCCGCCATCGACAATTCGTTTGCGTCATTCGCCGGTGTTGTTTTTTCTGAAATGGTTTGGATCCGCACCGATTGTTCGATGTTCTGTACGGCCGGTTTCGCTGTATCAAGCACCGGTTTGGGATAGAGCCCCAGCCAGACAAGGACCACCGCCATCACCGCCATGATGGTGATATGCCGGCCACCGAAATCTGTGATACCCCAGGATTCACGGGGTTTTCCGTGGAATGCCCGCTGCACAACCCACAATGAATATACCGTCGCGAACACCAGCCCAATGGTGGCAAACACGGTCAATGGGATATTCGCCTGATAGGCACCAAACAGTGCCAACATCTCGCCAACGAAATTACCGAGCCCCGGCAATCCCAATGACGCCATGGCCAGGAACATCCCGGCAGTGCCCATCTTTGGAACTGTATCCCAGAGTCCGCCCATGCGATCCATATCTCTGGTATGAATTTTTTCGTACAAACCGCCGACCAGAATAAAGAGCCCCCCTGTGCTCAGGCCGTGAGCGATCATAGTCATCACGGCGCCCTGTATGGCAATCTCGTTCATGGCGAATATGCCGAGCAGCACAAAACCAAGATGACTCACACTGGTATACGCAACAAGCCGTTTTAAATCATTCTGGGCAAACGCCAGAATGGCGCCATAGAGGATGCCAACAACCCCAAGGAACATGGCGTACGGGGCAATTGTCGCAGCAGCGCCCGGAAAGAGCGGCAACACGAACCGTAACAGCCCGTATGCGCCGGTTTTCAACATGAGCCCGGCGAGGATGACACTGCCAGCTGTTGGCGCTTCGGTATGAGCGTCCGGCAGCCAGGTGTGCACCGGAAATGCCGGCAATTTTGTAATAAATGCGATGAAGAAGCCCAGCATGAGCCACATGGCCACGTTCGGCGCCATAGAGGTGCCTAGCAGTTCCATGTAATTAAACGTGTACACCCCGGTTTCCGCGTGATGGACAAAGTAAAGCCCCAAAATCGCCACCAACATCAGCAATCCGCTTGCCTGGGTAAAGATGAAAAATTTGATAGAAGCGTAAATGCGGTTTTCGTGTCCCCAGATGGCGATGAGGAAATACATGGGAATCAGCATCATTTCCCAGAAGAAGTAGAACAAAAAGAGATCCATGGCCATAAATACGCCGATAATGCCGCCGAGGATCCACATCAGATTGAAGTGGAAAAATCCGCTCCGCTCCTGAATCTCCGTCCAGGACGCCATAATCGACAGGATGCCGAGGAGCCCTGTCAACAGAATCATCAGCAGACTGAGACCGTCCAGCGCCAGGTAAAAGCTGATACCGTACTGCGGAATCCAGTCCCACTGGAACTCAGCCAGCCACGCCCCCTGCCCCAGCATCTCAACCTTGTCAAAGTACTGGATCCAAAGATAGACTGCTAATCCGAGATCGATAACCATGGCAATGAGGGAGACCCAGCGTCCGGCCGCTTTGCTTTGGCGATCCAGAATCCAGGCGAGAACGCCACCTATAATCGGGATGAGAATTAACCAGACAAGTATCATAGAAACACCACAATTGCTATAGTTATTACGGCACCGAGTGCGATGCCTGCTGCATAAAACCGCACCTTCCCGGTCTGGGTCTGGCGAAACAGCATATTAAATCCCTGGGAGAGCATAGCAATGCCCTGATAGAGGAGATCGACGAAATCGCTCTTGTTCACCCGGGTGAACCACATGAGTGGCACGATAAACACCTTATCATACAGCCAGTCGAATTTCCAGCCGGAGAACAGAAATTTTCGGACCGGGGCGGCACCGGGTACCTTAGCCAAATTT
The DNA here is from genome assembly GCA_021734025.1 of Candidatus Neomarinimicrobiota bacterium. Lineage (NCBI taxonomy): Bacteria > Pseudomonadati > Fidelibacterota > Fidelibacterota bacterium. The sequence goes on along the minus strand of JAIPJS010000028.1, from coordinate 28,779 downwards.
TCAGCCGTTTCGGGCTTTTTCAGATACATATGATATGCCAGATAAATCCCTGAGAGTGAAACCACGACTGCAATCAGCTGGAATAAGAGTTCCGTTCCGATGCTCCTGTGAAAAGCGTCAACTTCCGGAAGCGCGGAATGAAGGAACTCGCCGAATGGAGCAAAATGTCCCATAGAATGCGGCATCTCCACGAAACCACCGATAAGAGCGAGTACCCCGAGCACAATAAGTGGAATCTTGATCGCACGCCCAGGTTTGTGATCGACCTCGGTTTTGGACTTGCCATAGAAAGTCAGGAAGACCATCCGGAAGGTGTAAAGACCAGTGATAAACGCGCCGATTAATCCGCCGAGCCAGAGCCAGACGCTCCCGCCCTTTGATGTAAGCGAGTACCAAAGAATAGCATCTTTGCTGTAGAACCCGGAGCTGATCAACGGGACCGCAGCGAGTGCAGCACTTCCGGCAAGGAACGTCCAGAATGTCACCGGTAGCTTATCCTTGAGACCGCCCATCTCAAACATATCCTGCTTGTGATGCTGGGCCAGGATGACGGCACCGGCGCCGAGGAAGAGCAGCGCTTTGAAAAAGGCGTGGGTCATAAAGTGGAACATTGCCGCAGTGTACGCACCCACTCCAAGCGCCAGAAACATGTAGCCGATCTGGCTGATGGTAGAATACGCCAACACTCGCTTAATGTCCCGCTGTACTAACGCGCTGAATCCGGCAATGAGTAACGTAGCGACGCCGACAATAGCGACGACCAGTTGCACAGCCGGTGCAAGATTAAATATGACATTTGTGCGTGCAATGAGATAGACTCCAGCAGTGACCATGGTTGCGGCATGGATAAGTGCACTCACCGGAGTCGGGCCGGCCATAGCGTCCGGCAACCAGGTTTGCAGCGGCAACTGTGCTGATTTACCAACCGCACCACCGAGCAGCAATGCCGCGGCCGCCACTGCGTAAGGTGATCCCATAGTCCACTGGAGTGAAGCTTTCCCGAGTATGGCCTGGATGTTCAGTGTACCCAGTTGAGTAAAAAGCAAAAACAGCCCGATAGCCATGGCAGTATCACCTACTCGTGTTACCACAAACGCCTTTCGTGCAGCGCGCCCGTTAGCGGGATCCTTATACCAGAAGCCGATAAGCAGGTAACTGCAGAGGCCTACGCCTTCCCATCCGAGATACAACAGTAAAAGATTGGATCCGAGCACCAGCATCAGCATCATTGATATAAACAGGTTCATATAGCTGAAAAACCGGGCATAGGATTCATCATCCGCCATATACTCCACGGAATAAAGATGAATAAAGAACCCGACCACCGTGACTACCAGGGTCATCAATAGCGACAGGCTATCCAGGTAAAATGAAAATCCGGGGGTAAAATTCCCGACGCCGATCCACGTCCAGAGAGTCTGGGTAAATGCGTGTCCTTCCGGGGGCGCCGCCATAAACTGTAAGCCGATTCCCACCGCGATAATTGCTGAAATCCCAACAGAACCAACGCCAACCACAGCTGCAGTCTTTTTGGACATTCTAGCGCCCATAAAGACCAGAATCAGGAAACTTACAAACGGGATTGTCGGTATTAGCCAAAGAAGATCTAGCACATCAACCTCTCAGATTGCTTGCGGCGTCAACGTCAAGTGTTTTGAATTTCTCGTAGAGCTGAAGCAGCAGCGCCAGGCCGACTGCTACTTCCGCGGCAGCTGTTGCCAGAATAAACATAAACATGACCTGTCCGTCCGGCTGCATCCACTGTGCGCCAGCCACAACGAAAGCCATCCCGGCGGCATTCAGCATGATCTCGATTGAGATCAACATAAAGATGATATTGCGCCGAACCAGCAGCCCGACCAATCCAATGGAAAAAAGGATGCCGGCCAGCATCAGTCCGTGTTCCATGGGAATCATTGCCATAAAATTGTTTTTCTCATCCTCGTGCGTTTAAATTCCCGTTACCGCGCTTTTTTACCGAGATGATATGCGCCGACAAGTCCGGCCAGCAGCAGCATGCCTGCCAGTTCCACACCGAACATATATGTGGTAAACATACTGATGCCCACTTCTTTGGGCTCAACTGCCGTGGATCCCATCGGCGTTACATGACCGGTACTCACCATATAGACGAACTCAGCGCCAAGTATAACAGCCAGGATTACAGGACCGATCCACATCTTTGGCTCAAGCCATTGCCGTTCTTGTTCTTCTGACTTCTTTCCCAGGTTGAGCATCATAATGACAAAGATAAATAACACCATAATCGCACCGGCATAGACTATGACTTCCAGCGCCGCGACAAATGGCGCGCCGATGGAATAAAAGACAATGGCCGCGCCGAACAGCGAGACGATCATATATAAAAGTGCATGGACGGCATTTGTCCGGGTGATCACCATCAATGATGCGATAATTGCGACTGTCCCGGCGATGTAAAATACTGCGGTCATGATAGACTCGTGTTTGTCCCTATGGCATTAATGTGTGTATATCAACAGGCTCTTCTTCGTTCTCGGCTTCACCCTTGCCCTTGCCGCCAATTTCCAGCCCAGCGACCTTATAATAGTGATATCCCGGATACTTCCCTTCACCGGAGATGAGCAGGTCTTCCTTCTCGTAGACCAGGTTGTTCCGGTCGTACTCTACCATCTCGAAGTCCGGCGTGAGCTGTATTGCGTAGGTCGGGCAGGCGTCCTCGCAATAGCCACAATAGATGCACCGCGAAAAGTTGATCCGAAAGAATTCCGGGTAGCGCCGACCGTTTTCGTCTTCCGTCGACTGCAACGAAATACAGTCTACCGGGCACGCTACGGCGCAGAGATAACACCCAACACAGCGCTCACCGCCGTCGGGATCTCTGGACAGGATAATCCGGCCCCGGTATCGCGGCGAAAGATCCGGCTTTTCGTCCGGATACTGCACAGTCTCCCGCTTCCGGAACATGTGCTTAAAAACAATCCAAATACTTCGCAGTACGCTAAACATATATATAAACCTCGTTATTATCCGATTGCTATCACAATGGCGCCGGTGACCATCAGATTGGCGATTGCCAATGGCAGCATCACCTTCCAGCCATACGACAACAGTTGGTCGTAGCGGGGTCTGGGCAACGATGCGCGCAGCAGAATGAAAAAGCAGATAAATGCGAATGTCTTAATCAGCATCCAAACTATGGGTGGAAACCAGGGTCCGAGCCAACCGCCAAAAAACAGCGTAGCGATCATGGCCGAGACCAGCGTAACGCCAATGTACTCTCCGACGAAAAACATGCCGAATTTCATCCCGGAGTATTCCGAGTGGAAACCGGCGATAATCTCAGATTCCGCTTCCGGGATATCCAGCGGCAGCCGATGTGACTCCGCCAATCCCGCAAGTAAAAAGATACAAAATCCGAAGAATTGCGGAATGACGTTCCACATCCCCTCCTGCGCCAAAACAATTTCGCGCAGGTTAAAAGAACCGGACATTAGTACGACGCCCAGCAGCGACAGCCCCATAAAGACTTCATAGCTGATCATCTGGGCTGCACCCCGGAGACCGCCGAGCAGCGAATATTTGTTATTGGACGACCACCCGCCAAGTACGACACTGTAAGCTCCCATGGATGACATAGCCAGAAAGAACAGCAGTCCGATATTCATATCGATAATGCCGATATTCGGTCCAACCGGCACAACGGCGAACGACATCAGCGTGCTGAACATAATCACCATGGGTGCAATGATAAACACCGGCTTGTCGGCGAACGGCGGAATCCAGTCTTCCTTGGTAAAAATTTTGATCATATCTGCCACCACCTGGAGAATACCAAATGGCCCTGTACGATTCGGGCCGTAACGATCCTGCCAGAGCGCCAGCAGACGGCGTTCCAGCCAGATCAGCCCCGGCGCAATGGTGAATACGCCAAGCAGAATTCCAAGTGCGGCAAGTACAGTATGATTCGAGGTGATCATGATCCGGACACTCCGTGGATTTTCGTCCAGTTCGGTAATTGTAATCCTTGTAGTTCTGACAATCCGACCGGCAGACCGATGACGCCATCAGGGAGATTTTCGTGCAGCGTAATGGGCAGAGTGAATTTCCCGTCTTCATTTTTGACGGTTACTTTACTCTCCATCTGCAGACCGAGTTTTTCGGCGCTGGCAGGGTTCATGGCCACGTAAGCGTCCGGAATTCGCTTGGCCACACCGTGCGCCTTGGCACTTAACTCCTCACTTCCAAAGATATGATGGAGTGGAATTCCGTACCATTCGTTTTCTCTCGGTGCAAATGCTTCCGGTATATCTGTGTAGTATTTCACTTCTCTTTTCGTGTTCGGTACGATCAGCCTGATACCCGGATCGCCACCACGCATTTCGCCGCCGACTTCGTTCAAATATTTATTAGTGGACTGCACGGAATTCCATCCCGGCGACCAGAAGTATGATGTTAATCCAGACGGCTGTTTCCCGGAATACCCCTCCATGGAAAAGCTCAGCGGTGAGTCCGGATCTTCCGGTGGTTTGTGCTCGTGGATATCTACGTCGGCTTTCATGGCCGTCCGGCCGCTGTAGCGATACGATGACCGGGGAATTTTTTGGCCATGAATCCGGAATTTCGAGTCCGGTGCTACCCTCAGATCGTTATCGAATGTGGCGACACTTTTGGCCATGGCATTGAAAACACCGTCAAGCGTATTCCATTCGGAGACGTCCGTATCTTTGCCCCGCGCCAAGACTGAAGTCAGCCAGCGCCAGGATTCCTGGGTAGCTTTTTCATCCTCAAAGACCTGGAAAAACCGCTGGGCCCGACCTTCGTTATTAATAAAGGTGCCGTCACTATCGGCAAAGGTTCCGGCCGGGAGCAGTATCGTGGCTTTCCTGGTAGTTTCGGTTTCCAGATGGTCAATAACCACCACATTATCCACCTGATCAAAGAAAACATTCAATTCCTGTTCAGATGCCTTCCTGTACAGGTCGCTCTCCAGAATTATCGCCGTTCTCACCTTGTTTGATCGTGCGGCTTCGAATGCTTCTTCCAATCCCTTTCCGTTCAGAAAACTCACACCCATGCTGTTTGCATCGGGTACCGTCAGACTGAGATCAGCATTCACTCCGGATTCACACAACGCCCACGCCACATTTGCGGCGGATTTCAGGAGGGCTTCATTCAATAAGCTCGTCCCGGAAATAATCACCGGATGATCCGCATCTTTCAATGTTTGCGCAACGCGCTTTGCCATGTTTTCATCATCGGAAGATAAGCCGTCAACTTTTGGTGCTTCTTCGGCAAGATAGGCCGCTATTGCATATCCGAATCGTGCGAGGTCCTGAGGTGCGCCATTGTATTTTTCTGTGGCAATATCATCCAATTTCGTATTGGTGGGTGTCGCCAGGAACAACGGGCCGTGTTCGTCCTGCACCAGCTCCCGGACAGCGCTATCATGCCATTCCGGGATGCCGGCCTGCTGCGCCTTTTCCAGCGGCTTATTTTTCACTGCTTGCCGGACCGCCAGAGCCAGCATCGGCGCCGTGTTGGTCAGATCCTCTCCCAACACCAATACGGCATCCGCATCTTCAACATCTTTCAGAGAAGCGGATCGTGCCGGGCCGTTTTCCAGGATAGCCCTGGAAAGATTCACCATTTCGGTTTCGTTTTGCGTCATACCCGAAAAATAGGTATTTGATCCCACCAGGGTGCGCAGGGCAAAATTGGATTCCAGAGAAGCTCTGGGCGATCCGATCCCAATGACGCTGTGCTTGTCCGTGCAGAGATTCGCAATGACGTCCGCCACCTGCTCACCGGACACATCCACCATTTCCCCGGAATCCCGGTCTTTCACCAGTGGCGACTTAACCCGTTCTTCATTATTCACGAACTCATATCCAAACCGTCCGCGATCACACAGAAAATATCCGTTAACCGAGCCGTTATATCTATTCAGGATTCGCCGTAACGTACCGTAGCGCTCCCCGGCGATTGTATTGCATCCCAGGCCACAATGGTTACATACGGACGGTGCGGACTGCAGATCCCATTTCCGGGTATAATGCCGCTTTAAAGTCTTGTCGGTGAATACCCCGGTGGGGCAAACTTCAACCAGATTCCCGCTAAATTCATTCTCCAGCACACCGTCTTCATGGCGCCCGAAGTAGACGTGATCATGCGTAGCAAACGCCTGCAGATCATCGCCGCCGGCGTAATCGCGATAGTAGCGTACACAGCGGTAGCAGGCGATGCAGCGGTTCATCTCGTGATTGATAAACGGCCCCAGATCCTGATTGCGGTGTGTCCGTTTATTGAAGCGAAAGTCACGGTAATTGTGTCCGCTCATCACCGTCATATCCTGGAGGTGACATTCACCGCCTTCGTCACACACCGGACAATCGTGCGGATGGTTGACCATCAGCCACTCAATAACATTCTCACGGAACTGGGTAGCTTCGGGATGTTTAATTGAGATTCGTGTCCCGTCTGAAGCCGGTGTCATACACGCCATCACCAGGCGCCCCTGCTTATCATTCTCATCCTGGAACTGGACGACGGCACACTGGCGGCAGGCTCCGACTGATCCCAATTCGGGATGCCAGCAAAAATACGGGAGATCCTTACCCAGCGACAGCGCCGCCTCAAGCAGGTTTTTGCCATCTTTGACTTCGTACGGTTTGTCGTCTATATATATCGTTGGCATAAAATATTAACTCCAGGGACACCGTTGTTCTTTAATGTGTCGTTCGAAATCGTCGCGAAAATATTTCAATCCGCTCTGCAGCGGCTCCACGGCTCCGGGCGCCAGCGCGCAGAATGTTTTACCGGGGCCAAGCCATTTGGAATGATGGGACAATTTGTCCAGATCTTCCATCTGTCCCTTGCCGGTCTCGATAGCGTGGAGAATTTTTTCAGTCCAGGGCAGTCCATCGCGGCACGGCGTACACCATCCGCAGGATTCCTGCGCAAAGAAGTGTTCCAAATTTTCAATTAATCCAACAGGACAGGTCTGATCATCCAGGATAATCAGGGTTCCGGTTCCCATCCGGCTTCCGATTTCCATGACGGACCCGTAATCCATGGGAACATCAAGGTGATCCGGGACCATAAAATCGGTGGATGCACCACCGGGCAGAAAGCCCTTCAGCTCAAGCCTATCCTGCATACCACCAGCGTGTTCTTCGATAATTTCTCTGGAGGTGGTCCCCATTGGCAGTTCCCAGAGTCCTGGGTTTTTCACCTTGCCACTGACACCATACAGTTTCGTTCCGCCGTCCTCTTCACTATTGCTGATATCTTTATACCAGGTCACGCCGTTATTTACGATACCCGGCACGTTGCAGAGTGTTTCCACATTTTGAACGATGGTCGGCTTGCCCCAGAGCCCACTGGTCTGCGGGAATGGTGGCTTGGATCGCGGATTCGCCCTTTTGCCCTCCAGAGCGTTCAGGAGCGCGGTCTCCTCCCCGCAAATATACCGGCCGGCGCTGATGTGGACATGCATATCAAGATTGTATCCGGAGCCCTGAATATTTTCCCCGAGATATCCAGCCTCGTACGCTTCCGCAATGGCCTTCTTAAGCTGCTTTTCCGATTCCCGGTAGGCCCACCGCAGAAAAATGTATGATTTTGTTGCCTGAATGGCGTAGGCAGACAGGATCATCCCCTCCACCAACAGGTGGGGACTGTCCTCCATTAACACGCGATCCTTAAATGTGCCAGGCTCCATCTCATCGGCGTTGCACACCAGGTATTTCGGCGTCGGGGCATCATCGCCCATGGGAACAAAACTCCACTTCAGTCCGGTGTTGAATCCGGCGCCACCACGGCCCTTTAGTCCCGCCTCCTTCACGTGGTTCTGCAAATCAACGGGATCGGTCTCTTTCAGAGTGTTGCGAACTGCTTTATATCCTCCGGCCTGCTCATACTCCTGCAGAGACATGGGGCCTTTATCCGGTCTGATAAAATGTGTGAGCGGCTTGTCCATATTCATCTCTTATTTATACTGATCCAGAATCCCGGGAATTTTTGCCGGCGTCAGATCCCGGTGAAGATCATCATCCACCATGATTGCCGGCGCGCGATCACAGGTACCGAGACACTGGATCGGCAGAAACGTAAATTTATTATCCTCAGTGGTTTCACCCGGTTCAATGCCCAGGTGATCTGAAATTGCTTGTTTAATACCGTTGTACCCAGTGATATAACAGCTCACGCTGTCACAGATCCGGATAATATGTTCGCCGACGGGTTTTCGAAAAATCAAATTGTAGAAGGTCGCTATGCTATCCAGCGAATCCGGCGACATTTCCAGATAATCGGCCACATCATTCAATCCCTCTTCGGAAACCCAGCCACGATGGTTCTGCACGATCTTCAGTGCGTCGATGGCTGCACTCTCCTTATAAGGGATCTTCCCTATTTCTTCATCTATTTCTTTTTTCTCTTCCGGGTTCAGCATCTGTCTCGTTCTCGTATTAAATCCTCAGTTATCTGTCCAAATCGGCAAGCACAAAATCAACACTTCCAAGAATAGCCAGCAAATCAGCCACCGTGTGCCCCCGGCTGATCTCCGGGACCATCTGGATGTGCGGAAAACTCGGTACGCGAATCCGCGTCCGATAGGATCGCGTGTGGTCATCACTGACTAAATAGTAACCGTTCACACCCTTCGAAGCCTCCACGCTCACCATCGCTTCACTCGCTGGAACGCGCGGCCCCCATGTGACATTGACGAAATGATTAATCAATGTTTCGATGTCGTGCATAGTTTTTTCTTTGCGCGGTGGCGTTGCCTGGGGATGATCCGCTTTGTAATCCCCTGCAGGCATATTGTCGATACACTGCTGAATAATCCGCAGGCTTTGGCGCATTTCCTCAACACGTACCACACCGCGATCGTAGCAATCGCCTTTCGTAGCGGTCGGAATATCAAACTCGAACTGATCGTATCCGCCATATGGTCGCTTCTTCCGCCAGTCCCATTCCAGCCCGGTAGCACGTAACCCGGGCCCGGTAATCCCCCACTCGATTGCTTCCTCAGTATTGTAAGCGCCGATATCTTTGGTCCGCCCCTGAAAAATCCGGTTTTTCATGACTAGAGAATCATATTCCTTCAGGCGTTTCGGCATATAGTTCACGAAATCCTGAACCATCTCCTTCCATCCTTCGGGCAGATCCTGGGCTACACCGCCAATACGGAACCAGTTGGGATGCATCCGGTCGCCACAAATGGCCTCCACAATTTTCAGAATGCGCTCACGATCGTTAAACATATAAAACACCGGTGAAAGCGCTCCCACGTCCTGCGCAAACGTGCCGTACCAGACCAGATGACTCGCAATTCTGAACAACTCAGCCATCATAATGCGAATAACTTTGGCTCTGTCCGGAATTTCCATGCCCAGCATCTTCTCCACGGTCATGACGTACGGGAAATTGTTCATCACCCCGCCAAGATAATCGATGCGATCGGTATACGGGATATAGGTATGCCAGGACTGACGCTCGCCCATTTTTTCTGCACCCCGGTGGTGATAACCAATGTCCGGCACGGAGTCGACGAGCTGTTCGCCATCCAGTTGTAAAATCATTCTCAAAACGCCGTGTGTACCAGGATGCTGCGGGCCGAGGTTCAGGAACATAAAATCGGCTTCATCCGTCTCGCGCTGCATCCCCCATTCTTCGGGTTTAAACTGGGAGGCTTCCTGCTCACGATCTTGTTTCCAGTCAGGCAGCTCGAACTGTCCCATTTCGGTAGCCCGGGCTGGATGTTCCTTCCGGAGCGGATGCCCCTCCCATGTAGTCGGCATCAGAATTCGCCGCATGTTGGGATGGCCATCGAACGTCACACCGAACATATCGTACACTTCGCGTTCGTACCAGTTAGACGCCGGCCAGATATTATAGATGGAATCGAGATTCGGAAATTCTTCCTGCAACGGAACTTTAATGCGGACGTCATCGTTCCGGTCGAACGAAATCAGATGATATAAAACAGTAAATTGACTTTCGGGTTGCCCCTCACGGTTCTCCCGATCCCTTTCATCGATGGCGGTTAAATCATACAGCATCTTGTACGGCTGGGAAACGTCATTCTTCAGGTAGCCCAACACATCCCGCACCTTCTCTTTTTGAATCCAAAGAGTTGGCACATCGTCTTTAGTAGGCTGTACCTGAAGGACAGCCTCACCAAATTGCTGCTTCAGCTGCTCCCCGATTGGTAATTGGTCATTCATTCGATGATATTCTTTTCAGGCGCAATTTTTTAATAAGGATGTTATAAGCGAAATATTCATTATATAAAGTGTCATACGTGATCCGGTGTAGCCAGGTCGGTGGCCTCTCTGCGCTTTTCCCGTTTCTGGTCTCGCATGGACGGCTTGTCCGCCTTTTCGATGCCCTGTGGGCCAACCACCCAGCTCAGTGGACGCTTTTCTTTGCCGACGGCCTCGCTCAACATCACGAGCCCCTGCATAAATGTTTCCGGTCGCGGCGGGCAACCCGGGACATATAAGTCGACCGGCATAAATTTATCAACGCCCTGCACCACGCTGTAAATATCATACATCCCGCCCGAGTTGGAACAGGATCCCATAGAAATCACCCAGCGCGGCTCCATCATTTGATCATAGAGACGGCGGATGACCGGCGCCATTTTAATGAAAGGGGTTCCGGCGATAACCATGACATCGGCTTCACGCGGAGTACCTCGAATAACCTCGGCGCCAAACCGCGCAATATCGAACCGGCTTGTCAAACTGGTCGCCATCTCCACAAAGCAGCAGGAAAGTCCGAAATTAAACGGCCACATCGAATTCCGGCGTCCCCAGGCCAACAAGTCCTGTAGCCGGGAAAAAATCATATTTTCTTTGACCGTTTCCTCAAAAGATTGGTCAGCCACTTCTGAAGGCTGCCCCGACGCTCCCGGACTTTTTGTTAACCGCTGCATATATCTATTGTACCTCCTTCAGACGCATGTATTTTCGATCGGTACTTTTCCAGTCCAGCGCTCCCATTCGCCACTCGTAAATCAATCCGGCCACTAAAATAACCATAAACACTGCGAGCGCCCCGTAACCCGTCCAGCCCAGTTCCTTCCCGGCGATTGCCCAAGCGAAAATAAACACAACTTCCAAATCAAAAATTACGAACAGCATGGCCACCAGGTAAAATTTAGCTGAGAATCGAATTCGGGCGTTCCCGGTGGATTGAATCCCCGACTCAAACGGGAGATCCGTTTCACGATCTTTATGCCTGCCACCAAAGAAATAGGTAACGCCAACCATAAAACCAACGACTACGGCCACACCAATAACATAGACAAGAAAAGGAAGGTAGGAGACGGAATTCAAACGAAAGCTCCTTCCAGGATAGGTTCATACTCGTCAAAAATCGTAAAGTTTACAGTCGCCAAACCAGTCTTACCCCAATTCTCTGCAAGTCACAATTCCGTCAGTAAACCAATCCATCTTTACACCTTGGTAAACTATTTACATTTGTATATAAATCCAAACCAAATATTGAATTTTTCTATGTTTTCAATTCAGGGAGTGTGGAATTTTACCACACCTTTTATCAGAATATAATTAATAGCAAATTTTTCAGATTTAGTCAAGAAAGAAGTCATGATAATTCTTGCATTATCAATAAGATATACATGACGAATACCCTCTTGTTACTCCGGTTTAACCGGCGTCTATCTGATTAATCCGCCGGGCGTGTCGGCCGCCGTCAAAGCCGGTCTCGAGCCAGATGTCGACAATCTCCAGGGCCTCCTTTTTCGTCACCATTCGCTCCCCGATAGAAAGTACATTTGAGTCGTTGTGCCGACGCGCCAATTCGGCCGATTCCGTATTCCAGCAGAGGGTGCACCGGACACCTTTTACCCGATTTGCCACGATAGCTTCTCCGTTGCCGGAACCACCGAGGACAATTCCCCGGTCAATATCTTCGCCGGCGACCGCTTCCGCGACCGGCCGGATATATTCCGGATAGTCCGCGGACTCCGAGGAGTCGGTGCCAAAGTCGACGACCTCATGTCCTAAATCAATCAAATGGGATTTGATCATTTCTTTGTAACGATACCCTGCGTGATCCGATCCAATGCCAATTTTCATACCTGCTCCACACTTTTCCTGCAATTATTTTTTTCCAGCTTCAACCCAATCCCAGAGATCTTGTAATCCCATGGCTGATTTCATCTCCCGGAGAGTTTCGTCCGCCAGGACGCGCACTTTTTCGGTTCCCTGATATATGATCTCCTGGACATAACCATCTCTGGCAGCAAATTCCCGCCGTCGCTCCCGCATGGGATCCAGGAAATTGTTTATAGCGGAGGCCAGTTTCTTTTTCACCTCAACGTCACCAACTTTCCCTTTCTTGTAACGCTCCTTGAGGTCATCCACTTCTTCCGTGTTCGGATTGAAGGCATCGTGGTAAATAAATACCGGATTCCCTTCGACGCGTCCGGGGACATCGGCGCTGGTCCGGTTGGGATCGGTGTACGTACTGAACACCTTCTTCCGCACCGTCTCCTCGTCGTCGGAGAGGAAAATTGCATTATCCAGACTCTTGCTCATTTTCGCCTGCCCGTCGGTCCCTACGAGGGTTGGCACATCGCCGATCTTTGCCTTGGGTACCGGAAGAACCTTCCCGTAATACTTATTAAATCGCCGGGCAATCTCTCTGGAGATCTCCACATGGGATTCGTTGTCTTTCCCCACCGGAACCAGATGCGCCCTGGGCATCAGAATATCCGCAGCCTGAAGCACCGGGTACCCGATAAGCCCAAACGGCACGGCCTCCTCATCCAGGTGGGCATTCCGCGCCATCTCCTTGATGCTGGGCAGCCGTGATAATCGCGGCAGCGTTACCAGCATCTCAAAGATTAAATTCATTTCGTAGACTGCATGGACGGCAGACTGGAGATATATGGTCGACTTTTCGGGATCGATTCCCGCAGCCAGGTAATCAAGGACCATTTCCCGAACATTACCCTGGATGCGTTCAATATGTTCTTTTTCGGGTTTAGTCGTCAGTGTGTGGAGGTCGGCAATAATGAAGTAGCAATCATATTCATCCTGCAGGGCGACCCGGTTTTTTAAGGTGCCGACATAGTGGCCCAAATGCATTTTCCCTGTCGGACGGTCCCCGGTCAGGATACGCTTTTTCTCAGTCATGTTCGCTCGTCTGTCCTCTCTTCTGTTGGTTCAGGTAATCGGGTAGATTGCTAATATACCTCGACCCGCATTCGTTGGGTATCAGGTCGGAGGGAGTTGATTACTTCATCGTAATCGTATAGGGGATCCGGGTTAGATTCCAGTAGTTCCGTTGGGAGGGAATCAAAGTACTCGTGGAGGCGATGCTGCAACAGTAATCGGTATACCCCGTTCTCCATCCCGGCCATTCCACAGATATAAGCCAACGTATTCGATTCACGAAGTATCGGCTCCAGGCGTTCCCACTCCACCGCCATCCGATCGTGGACATACATGCGGGTGCCATCTCGGGTTTGTTCCTCCCTGCTGAGGGCGGTATAGAAATGGAAATTCGGATATTTCGCCTCAAACCGGCGGAAGAGTGCTTCGTAATAAACATCTGTGCGATAGGGTACGCCAAAGATGAGGTGGATTTCTCCGTCAAATCCATTCTCCAGCAGTTCAATAACCATCCCGCGGAATGGCGCAATTCCGGTTCCAGTCGCTATAAATACATAATTATGGTCATTACGATGGCCGCGATCCGGCAACAGCATTTGTTTCCCAGTCGGACCAGTCAAATTCACCGTTTCGCCTTCATTCAGGTCACACAAATAATTCGAAGCGGTCCCCAACTTCAGTTGATGGTCATCCGTCTCCTCGGTGATGATCCGTTTCACAGTTGTGGAAATAGTGTGCCCCTCACCAAACTCGCCTGTCGTCGGGGAGGCGATGGAGTAGAGACGCAATCCGTTATCATCGGCCTTCCGATCCCACCGGGGAATAACACCGAAAGCCTGTCCCGCCTCAAAATTTCCTTCCAGGGAAGTCCCCGAGATATCAATTACTATATGGCGGCAATAGTTCGGGCTGCTCTTATCCGTCACTGCAGACGATTCGACGATGCGCCCGGTCACCGGATCTCCGGGACGAATGACGTTCAGCGGGATCTCGCGTTCTATTACCATAAACAGTCGTATTGTCTAATCAGGTCCATCATAATTTAAAAGTTAATTTATTTCAGGCGGGACTTCTATGAAAAATTCGGCGCAGGGCCTATCTAAATTCGGAATAGTCATTCATCAACAGTAACAATATTGTCGTGTCCATTTTTACTCAAAAATACAGCATGAGACATTTCAGTATTAATAATCTTTAGTGCTCATGATCCTCATGTCCTTCCGACTCACCGTTTTCCGACTGAATTGCCGTCTCGCCGGTAACGCTGGTCACCCATTCCTGCAATGCCGTTTTATCCTGTATGGTCGGTTCGGCATCGGGGTGCATTATTTCGTAAATACCGAGCGGCATCTCCCCTTCCTCAACTTCTTCCCAGATCTCCTCAATTAACTCAAGGCGTTCCTCAGTTGTATAGGTATCCCACTCGGTAAAATTCATATGTTCACGCGCTTCGTGTACATCGCTCCCCACCAGCCATGAAATGGGAGCTATGTAACTGTACCAGGGCCAGTCGGTTTTGTTCGAGTGGCAATCAAAACAGGACTTTTCCAATACATTTTTTACATTGGCCGGGGCATCAATTTCCTGGGTCACCGGTGGATTACTGCGATCAATTCCAAAAAACTGTATTATTATCAGAATGCCAATGACCGCAATTCCCATCCATTTTCCCCACAGTTTTAAACCTTTCTCCGCCATTATATTCTCCATCTTTATGCAGTTTTTATGCGGTTGGTCATTGTAGGAGCGGGATAAAGGATTCTCCTAGCGCCCGGTGCGGATATATTCCTTTAGCTGGGAAGCTTCCGCTTCCGTCTCCTGGAAGCGTGCTTTGACCACATCACCGATAGAAATGACCCCCACCAGGTTCTCATCCTCCAGCACCGGCAAATGCCGAATCCTGTTCTCTGTCATCGTGGCCATAATTCCCTCAACATTGGCTTCCGGCTCACAGGTGATGAGATCGGTCGTCATCACGTCCTGCACGTTCAATGAATGCAGATCTCCAGATGGCCGTCCGGCTGCATGCAGAACATCCCGCTCGGTGACGATTCCGGCTACCGTATCCCCATCCAGGACAATCAGCGAACCGATGTTGTGATCGTTGAGCTGTTTAATGGCCTTGAGCAAAGACGTCGTTGGTGTAGTAGATTGAATTTCCGATGCTTTTTTGTTCAGCAGGTCGCGAACTCTCATGCTGCCCTCCTCCGCTCTGTGTTTTAAAGACCTCGCCTCAGATTATTGCCGAAAATAGGCTAAGTTGACACTTTCGAATGTACCTATCAATATCATTGGGATCAGGGTGAAGTTCAAGGAAAATTTATCGCCTGAGACCTTGGAGCCGGGTACTAATCGTTGACGCCTTCATCCAGCTCGGTTTCGTCAATGATCCGCTTTTTAATTCGGGTTTCGGCATCCGGTGTTTCCTTCCGCCATCGTCCCAGCCAGAACCAGTAAGTGGTCAGCAGCCCCATAAACACTATACTGATGGGAAAAGCCCACCAGATCCCCTGGGGACCCATTTCAAATGTATTAGAGAGCAAATAGGCGAGCGGGATTCGCGTCACCCAAAATGCGATAATCGCCATGACCATTGCGGTACTGGTCCGCCCCGCCCCCCGGAATGCACCATTAAATACCAACTGTAATGCAAAAAATCCAAATGATAACGCCATTATTCGCAAAAATTCTGTCCCAAGCCGGACAACGTCAGGATTATCTTTAATAAATACCGCGGTAATTGGCTCGGCAAAGAGAAACAGTATAATTCCAAAGAAGGTTAATCCGCCGAAGCCAGTCCCCGCGCCGATCCATCCGGCTTTCTCTGCTCTGTCCAGTTTACCCGCACCAAAATTCTGCCCCAGTGCCGTGGATGTTGCCATTGACAGGGCGAACGCCGGTACAATGACAAAAGATAGAATCCGCGCACCGATTCCGTAGGCTGCGACAACGGTCGTGCCGAAATCGGCGACGATAAAGACCATTGCCGTAATACCGAGGGCAGTGATACTCTGTTCAACGGAGGCCGGAATGCCGAGTTTGATGAGCCGCCACTGGAGTTTCCAGTCCGGCCAGAGATGCCGCAATTTAATGTGGAGCGCCTTCTTCCCACTAAATAAGATCCAGAGTCCGACAATCGCTGCAATCCCCCGAGATATAATAGTCGCCCAGGCCGCCCCGGCTATGCCCATCTCCGGAAAGGGGCCGATCCCCATGATCAGAAGGGGATCAAGGATGGTATTCCCGAGCACCGACCAAAACATCACCCACATGGGAGTTTTGGTATCGCCCCACCCGCGCAGGATGGATTGGAAGACAAAAAACATGAACATGAAGCTGGCGCCGGCAAACAGGATTTTCAGATAGGAGGTCCCCTTTTCCAGGACACCGGGCTCTGCCCCCATAAAATTGAGCATCGGGCCACTGAGCAAATAGCCAACAACAGAAATGACGATGGAGACGTTGACGAGGAGTATGATGGTCTGGCCAGCGGTCAGGTCGACCTGTTCCTGGTCTCCTTTACCCGTGTACTGGGCGATAAGAACTGTACCGGCAACGGTGAGGCCGGCCCCGAAGGAAATAATGAGGAAAATGACCGGGAAGGCAAGGGAAATGGCCGCCACTGCCTGTTCGCCGAGACGACCGACCCAGTAAGTGTCGACAATATTGTAAGCCGTTTGCATCAGGTTGGCCAAAACCAGCGGAATGGCCAGCCGGACTATCGCCGGGAAAAGCGGTCCCTGTACTAGGTCTTCTTGTGAGTTATTTCCGCGTCGCAAAGGATGCGAAATTAGGAAATCCTGGAATTAGTATCCACTGCTTTGATGCTTGTTTTACGTGTTGCTTATTCGTGCCCAGGTTTTCCATACAAGCGCGTCATAATTAACGGAAAAGGGGAACCGGGTGAACGGATGAACAGAGAAAAAAGAACCGCTGAGCCGCGAAGAACGCTAAGGAAACGCAAAGATAAAAAGACATACAACGAACAACTAACTATTCACAACCGACATCAAACAACCCGCTGAACCAGTCACGAGTCCGTCAAAAGCCAGATTAGTATCATGGGGACTACCAACAGATTGGATGCTCGGGAAGAGGAAGGAGGACTCTCGACATTTGACGATTTTAACGATAAAACTATAACACTTTAACACTTTAACACTTTAACACACCAACACGCTTTTACCTGAATACCCGAACACCTGAACACTTAAACACTGTCAAATCAAATCCACGATACTGCCGAAATCGGGATCAAAAATTCGCTTATAGATGCGGATGGCGTAGCCATCAGTCATCCCGGCGATGCGGTCGCAAAGAAGCCGGGCTTTGGCATCGTCGGATCCGGCCTGTTCGATGTGTCGCGCCACCTTCCGTGGCAGGAGCTGGAAATTCGACTCGTTCCCGATATACCGTTCTGCCAGTGCTTCGAAAAGCTGAGAAATGATCCGACACCCCTTTGCCTCCAGCTGCTGAATTTGGGGACTCTGGAAGATTACATCATAGGCCAATGCTTTATAGACCCGGCTCTCTTTCTCGTGCTCCGGATCGGGACGGAGTCGGTAATCGTACCGGTTGGACCACTCGTTATCGGCAATCTTTTCCAGCGCAACCGATTCGATGAATTCGCCTACCTTATTGGCAACGTACACTTCGAAGTCCGCTTCATTCTTAATCTGCCGGAGTAGATGGCCAATAATTTCCGTTTCCCGGGTGTCCAAATCATGTTCCTCCGCCCACGATTCGATGCTGCGCTGGGTGAGGAATCCGGCTTTATAACCATCCAGGAGATCGTTCAGAGAATAGGCCGTGTCATCCGCCCAATCCATGATCTGGCATTCTATACTCTGATCCGTTCGGGGGATTTCGCTTCCGGTATCTCCGGCGACAAAGCACAGATACTCCTTTTGATCATTGTAAAGGAATTTGGATTTAGGCGGCCTCATCTCCTTTTCCAGGGTTTTGTATTTCATCACTCCATCCAGGAACGCACGTGACGGCTTCATTCCCCGCCGGCCCTCCGGTGCCTCATAGAAAATATCCGTGAGGATGCGAAGTGTCTGGGCGTTTCCCTCGAAACCACCATGGGATACCATGAGATCGTTCAGCACGTTTTCCCCGCCGTGCCCGAATGGCGGGTGCCCAATATCGTGCGCCAGGCAGGTCACTTCCACCAGGTCCGCATCCAGGGTGAACTCTTTTGAAAAATGTTCGGAGTTTTGATTCAGAAAGTTAACAATGGAACGTCCGATCTGGGCGACCTCAATGGAGTGGGTCAGGCGCGTCCGGTAAAAGTCATACTCGCCGGACATAAAAACCTGGGTCTTTCCCTGGAGTCTCCGGAAGGCCGCACAGTAGATTATCCGGTCCCGATCCCGCTGGAATTCGGTCCGGTAATCCTTTGCTGACCTTCCACCGATAGTCTCGGTATCAAACTCGGTGTAAAACTTGTTATCCTTCACGGATTATTACCACCGGAATTCGCAGCTGGCCCGAATCGCGAGGTCATCTTCGCCGTCATCTTCGAGAGAATAGACGAAATTCGGCGCAATTTTGATCCCCCCGGTCGGATTAAACTCAACACCACCAATAATTAGGTTTTCCGTAATCTCCGTGACGGGGTTCTGTTCATTACTGTAATCGAACCGGCCAAAAGCCGTGGCATCTTCACCAACTTCCATACGTCCATATACCGAGAGTAATAACTGGTTCCAGTCTGTTTCACTCAGCATTTGATATGCACCTTCCAGACCGGCCCACATATCGTTGACATGAATTCCGGTAAATCCTGCAAAAGTCATCCGGCTCTCATCTACGTTTTCCGCTTCATAACTGGTATAAGCCCCCACATTGAATCCGGTTGTGCTCCCCAAATTTTCAGGGCCATAGAGTAAGCGGACGTGGATCCGCTTGTACTCATCAACCTCAGGGGATTTGTATCCCTCACCGTTGGAGAGGGCTGCGGAAACTAATACTTTTCTCGAGAACCGCATCTCGTACCCGGCGCCGATATCGGCAGAGGGGGCAAACCCACGGTCATTCATGACGGTTTTGCGCAGATACCGGAATCCCCAGGTTCTCTTTTGTACATCATAGGCATTCATGGGAATCATACCGAGTATCAGTCCTCCGGCATCACCCTGTCGCCAATCGATATAGGCGTATTTCATAAACAACTGATATCCACCATCCGTAAAATCCGGACCAATATCACTAGTGACGTTATAACTGACATCCGATGTCAGGTCACCTGCATATCCAAGATATACCCGGTCAACAGTGAAGGCATTATTATTGGTGTGCGTATTATAAAAATAACCCGTATAAATCCGTCCGGACAAACCGACATCCTGTCCCAGCGCAAATACCGGCACGAGCAAAAAACTCAGAATCACCCATTTGACTAAAATCCGTGCGGCTGATTTCATACTTACCCCCTCTCATGGATTTACATTAATACGAAAAATAAGAATTGTACTGATCGTTTACATGTAAAATTTTTGTAAAGCGCCGGTGCCACCAGGAAGGTGTCAGGGGGATTTTGCCATATGATAACTAATGTTCTTCCTGAACAATGCACCGGTGATCGCCATTTTCCTGCATCTCCAGCTGGACAGTCGTATGCTGGATGCCGTACTCATCCATCGTCATCTCCCGGATTGCGTGAATAATATCATCGTGCGACGTTTGCGAAACGGATTCGTCGACGTTTACATGTACAGTCATGGCATGGATACCGTTGGTCAGCGTCCAGATATGGAGATCATGGACGCCGGTTACATTCTTGAGATTACAGATTGAGGTCTGTACGTCTTCCGGTTCAATTTCCGGGGGCGTTCCCTGCATAAGGACGTGGAACGTATCCCGCATGAGACGCCACGACGAGGCAATAATTATCATTCCAATGACGACACTGAAGATCGGATCCGCATACATCCAGCCGGTAGTCCACATAATAATTCCGGCTACAATAGCTCCGACCGACCCCAGGGCGTCGCCCAGGACGTGCAAATACGCTCCCTTCACGTTCAGGCTGTCATCTTTAGACTTATGAAGAAAAAATCCGCTCAGCAAGTTCACCAGGAGCCCCACCGTCGCGATGAGCATCATCGGGAATCCGGCGACTTCCGGGGGGTTCTGTATTCGCTGGTATGCCTCAACAAAAATGTAAACCGAGATCCCGGCCAGTGTTAGCCCATTGAGAAAAGCCGCGAATATTTCAAATCGATGGTATCCAAAGGTATGGCTCTTGGTTGGCGGACGCTTGGCCAACCACATGGCGAACAAACTAAGCCCAAGCGCCAGTACATCGGTCAACATGTGTCCGGCATCGCTCAGTAGCGCCAGACTGTTGGTCAGCCATCCCCCAATAAGCTCGACGAAGAAGAAAAAAGCCGTAATACCGAGTGCAATCTGCAGACTTTTCCTGTTTTTATCCCGCAATTCGCGATAGGAAGACATTACTCGCTCCGATCCTCCTCTCCGTTTTGTTCGCCGAGATGCTGCTGGATATCCTCCAGAAAATGCGAAATGTGCTCGTCATCTATGGAGTAAAACACCTGTTTCCCCCGACGGGTATATTTCACCAACTTCATATTCCGGAGGACTCGTAACTGATGGGAGGCATTGGATTCGCTGGTCTCTGTCAGTAACGCCAAATCGTGCACACATAACTCCTCTTCCTTCAGTGCCAGAATAATCCGCAATCTTGTGGGATCACATAACGCCTTAAACAGATCCGACAACTCCCGAATATGCTCCTCATCCCCCAAACTCTCTTGAATAGCCTGACTATTTGCGGACGATATACTGTGTAATTCCTGCGTCATTTTCAACTCCATTATATGAATATCTGTTCATAAGTTAAAATGTTTGCGGGCCCATCCAAAGAAATATTTATATCTTGATACATTCCGTTTGAAATTTAGTCATTATTTTGTTTATTCTGTCGTTACAATATAATACGTTGGAGTTTCAGTTTTCATATTCGCAAATAAATTACAGGCGACTTAAATGGATATAAAATTTTGGGGAGTTCGCGGGTCGATTCCAACGCCCCCCACTCCAACTCAAATTCGCCAGAAAATGCTCAATGTACTTCGCCTCGCTCAACGAGAGAAGCTTGAATCGGATTCGGATCGTGAAAAATTTTTGGAGAGTCTGAATGGATTTCAGGATAGTCTCATTGGCGGGAATACTTCCTGTGTCCAGGTAACTGTGAAGGATAACCTTTTCATCTTTGACATGGGCAGCGGACTTAAACGGCTTGGGAATGCCCTGACGGAGTCTGAAGCAGCATCGGAAGGTCTGGCAATCCATTTTTTTATCAGTCACACCCATTGGGATCACATGATGGGGTTTCCATTCTTCACTCCCGCCTACCTACCCCAGCACAAAATTATCTTCCACAGTCCTATCCCGGATCTGGAAGAACGTATTCGTGCCCAGCAGGATTTCCGATTTTTCCCGGTCTCACTGGATGATATGGCCAGCACCAAGGAGTTCCACACACTCCAGCCGGAAGGAAAGCATACCATTGAAGGGGTAACCATTCGTACCAAGGAGCTGAATCACCCCGGTAACTCGTACGGATATCGGGTGGAGTCCGATGGAAAATCGTTCGTCTATACCACTGACTCCGAATTTAAAGACCTGTCCCAAATGAATACAAAACAGTACACCGACTTCTTCCAGGATGCGGATGTCCTCACTTTTGACTCACAGTACACCCTCCTGGAAGCGGTTCACCATAAGAAGGACTGGGGTCACAGCTCCGCCATCATTGGTATTGACCTCGCCGCAGAAGCCGGTGTAAAAACTATGGTTCTGTTTCACCACGAGCCGGAGAACGACGACTCTACCATTCAATCGCTCCGGGATGAAGCTCAACAGTACAAATCAATTAATTATCCGGACTCACCACTGTCGTTGATTATTGGTCATGAGGGCCTGGAAATATCCCTGTAGTTTCGCCATATTCTGAAGTGTAGAGTAAATCAAAGAGAGGCAAATCCCTTTGTAGCCGCAGGAAAACTGTTTGTAATCACTGTGATTATATTTATAATTTGGTCTTCATTTGTCCGGTGGTAACGCCCGGGCAACCTCTTACCAGACAGACAAAATGCATGTTCCGAGCGATTGCATGATTGAATTAACAGGAGTTTGACACAAGTCACCACAGTGTGGCATTGAACCAGTAAACAGAATCAGGAGACGTATTCAATGGAGACAAAAATCTATCTCAGCGAAGCCGATATGCCACGGCAGTGGTATAATCTTGCAGTCGACCTTCCGACACCAATACAACCGCCATTGGGCCCGGATGGTAATCCGGCCGGTCCGGACGACTTGTCTGCGGTGTTCCCGATGAATCTGATTGAACAGGAGATGAGCCAGGAACGCTGGATCGATATCCCGGAAGAAATCCTTGGTATCCTGACCCGGTGGCGTCCCTCACCCCTGAAACGTGCTGTCCGCCTGGAAGAGGCGCTGGACACACCTGCAAAAATCTTTTACAAGGATGAAAGCGTATCCCCTCCCGGAAGCCATAAGCCCAATACTTCGGTAGCACAGGCGTGGTATAACAAGGAATTTGGTGTAAAAACGCTGACCACCGAAACCGGCGCCGGTCAGTGGGGCAGTGCGCTGGCATTTGCCTGCCAGCTAATTGGACTCAATTGTAAAGTGTTCATGGTCAGGATTAGCTTTGACCAGAAGCCGTATCGGAAAATTATGATGCGCACCTGGGGCGCAGACTGTATTGCATCGCCTTCGGATGAAACGGCAGCCGGCCGGAAGTTTCTGGAGAAGGACCCGGATACGCCCGGTAGTCTGGGAATGGCCATCAGTGAAGCGGTAGAAGCGGCGGTCTCCGACGAATCCGGCAAGACCAAGTACTCGTTGGGCAGCGTGTTGAATCATGTACTTCTACACCAGACCATCATTGGACAGGAAGCCAAAAAGCAGCTGGAAAAGGTCGGTATTAAGAAGCCGGATGTAGTAATTGGCTGCGCAGGGGGCGGAAGTAACTTTGCGGGTTTGGCTTTTCCGTTTGTGCACGACAAAATAAACGGAGACGACATCGAAATTATTCCAGTGGAGCCCACGTCATGCCCTACGCTCACCAGGGGTATTTTTACCTATGACTTCGGTGACTCGGCAGGCTCCACGCCGCTTATGCCCATGCACACCCTCGGCCACAATTTTGTTCCGGAGCCAATCCACGCAGGCGGACTACGCTATCACGGCATGGCTCCGCTGGTCTCGCAAGCGGTTATCGAAGGGTTGGTGAAGCCGCGCGCCATCGACCAAATCACCTCCTACTCCTCAGCACTGCAGTGGGCACGGACCGAGGGAATGATTGTAGCGCCGGAGACCAGCCATGCCATCGCGGCCACGATCCAGGAAGCCGAAAAGGCGCGCGAAGAAGGCAAAGAAAAGGTTATCCTCTTTAATCTGAGTGGCCATGGTGTGATGGATTTGGCGGGTTACGAGAGCTTCCTGAACGGCGAACTGGAAGAACATGCCCTGGAGCAGGAAAAGCTAGACGAGGCAGAAGCCGAACTGGACGAACTGCCCAAGGCCGAAGTCCGGAAGTCCGGACAATGGTCGTAATCTGACTTACTGATGAATCGCCGGGATGCGCAGGTGTCCCGGCGATTACATATCTATGGAATAATTTTCTCCGAATTCTGGGACCGTAACCTCCCACCCGAAATGTGAGCGTATTTTCTCTGCCAGCGCCTCCGAGGCATCCGCCTCACCGTGATTAATAAATGTCATCTTTGGCGGTCGATTGAACCCCATCAGCCAGGCGAGTATCTCTTCATAATCGGCATGACCGGAGAAACCGAAGATATTTTTAATTTGTGCCTTCACCGGAATCTTTTTCCCATGGATTTTCACGGTCTCAGCGCCTTCCAAAATTGTCCGGCCGCGCGTCCCCATCGCCTGGTAACCGATAAACAGTATCGAATTCTTTGGATCACCCAACCGCTCACGCATATGATGCAGAATACGTCCACCGGTAATCATCCCACTGGCGGAAATAATAATCGCTTTTTCTTTTATCCTGTTTATCGCCATCGATTCTTCCCGTGAGCGGCAAACCTTAAGCTGGGTGGGTTGAAAGATCGAGCTCCCCTGAAGCGTCTGCTCCCTGGCATGCAGGTTCAGTACATCCAAATGACTCGTGAAGATGGAAGTAGCATCGATTGCCATTGGGGAATCGATGTAAATTGGCATCACCGGGATCTTCCCTTGTGCTTCCAGTTCTCTGATTACGTACAACAGAGTCTGCGTCCGCCCCACGGCAAAGGACGGAATTACCAGGACACCTCCCCTGTCCGCGCTCTCATTAATAACCCTGACCAGTTCCTCGTATGGCGACGCATCCGAATGTAACCGATTACCATAGGTGGATTCGATAACCAGGTAATCCACGTTATACACCTGGACAGGATCTTTCAACACCGGACGCCTGGGACGCCCCAAATCCCCGGTAAAAAGCACCTTACTCGTATTATTATTCCGACCGACCTTGATATCGACCAGGGATGAGCCCAGTATATGTCCGGCATCCTTAAATTTCACCCGAATATCATCTGCGGGGAAAAGATCCTCGCCGTAGTGCACCGGGCTAAAGTGGGTAAGCGCGTTTTCAGCATCTTTGGTTGTATACAAAGGGAGTGCCGGTTTGTGCTGTGAAAACCCCTTTTTGTTGGCCCATTTGGCGTCTTCTTCTTGCAGGTGCGCGCTGTCCTTCAGCAATATTTCACACAAGTCAGACGTTGCATGGGTGGCATGGATTCTCCCGGCAAAATCGTACCGGCAAAACCGGGGTAAATAGCCGGAATGATCGATGTGGGCATGAGTTAAAAGAACCGCATCAACAGATTCAGGCGGTACCGGAAACGGATCCCAGTTTTTCAGACGATTCTCCTTTTTACCCTGGAACATGCCGCAATCGATAAGAAATCTTTGGGAGTCGAGATCGAGGAGCGTACGGGAACCGGTGACGGTTCCTGTAGCGCCGTAAAAGGTTATCTTAGCCATATGAAGTCTCCCGGTGTTGGACGGGGTGGAAGTTGTGAGAGGAAGTTACGGTGATTTTTCTCCCGGACCTATACATTTAAATCCGAGCCCCCCTTCACATTTAAAGAAGAGGGTGGCAGGTGCGCCACTCGTCGATGAACTCAGAGTGACTTCAGGAAAAATTTTGGTTCTACTTTACCAGAGATGCCTGGCGCCACTTTCGCACAGAATTGATAAGATAAATTCGTTCAGCCTGCTGAAGGATATCAACCGTAACCGTGTTTTCACCGATTTCACCTTTATCCAGCAAATATTGCCGAAAGGTACCGGGTAAAAGGCCGGATTCGACAGGTGGCGTGATCAGTCTGCCTTCCAACTGTATCACAACATTTGCTATGGTACTTTCGGTAATTTCTTCCCGGGAGTTCCAGAGAATAACATCTCCGCAATCCGGCACCGAATGCTTCGCTTTCTCATAGATCTCCCGGTATGAGGTTTTATGGTAGAGAAAAGGATCAGATTCATCTATTGGATATTCGGCGATCCCGACTTTCACCGGTGTTGTTCCCCCGGTTTTCGGCATCGGTAAATATTTGGCAGAAATCCTCCCGGTTCTGGAGAGGGTTACACGAACTCGATACCGCTCTTCCGAAAATTCATCTTCAAGTTTTCGAAGCCGCCTCTCCCACTTGTCAGAATCAAAGGCAAAATCAAAATATTCCGCAGAACCGGCAATCCGTCGTCGATGATACTCTTCGATGAAATATCCGCTCTCCCTTTCCCAGAGCAGGGTCTCCAACAGGTCGAAGTCAGGTATGGTTTTATGAAGGATATTCGTTTTGAGCCTGGCCTCATCGTACTCCTTTTCAGGCTCAGAATCCCAGACGATACCGCCACCGGTGCCGTACTCGATGCGACGTTGGTTCTTATCAATAAGCGCTGTACGGATTGCCACGTTGAACTGGGCCCGTCTTTCAGGCGTAATAAATCCGATGCTGCCAGTGTAAATATTTCTGGGCGATTGCTCCAGATTGGCAATAATCCTCATGGTACTGACTTTGGGCGCTCCCGTAATTGAAGCGCACGGAAAGAGCGCCGTCATTATTTCAGGAATGGTGGCCTCTGTCTTGCCTTGGACTGTAGAGGTCATCTGCCAGACGGTGGGATATTTTTCTATGGAAAAAAGATCGGGTACCGTTACCGTTCCGAATTCAGCCACCCGTCCCATGTCGTTTCGCACCATATCCACAATCATCACGTTTTCCGCCCGGTCTTTTTCTGAGCGGTGCAAAGTATCAGCGAACCTGTTATCCTCCTCAAGAGTGCGTCCCCGTGAATAGGTACCCTTCATCGGTCGGGAGGTCAGGATGCCGTCTTCCCAGGTAAAAAAGAGTTCCGGCGACGCCGAGCAGACAACATAATCTCCGATATTCAAATACGCGCCATACCCCGGGTATCTTGGTGAGATAAGAGCACGAAACAATGCAGATGGTTCACCGCTGAACTTTGCTTGCTGGCGATAGGAGTAATTCACCTGATAGGTATCACCGCGCTCAAGTGCCTGTCTGATTTTCTCTATTGATTCAAGATATTCACGTTTGCTGAGCTCCGGCGTCCACTCCTGAATGGAATATGAACCTGTAAAATCATCCGGCAAATCCGGGTGTCTCCGAATATCGCTAAACAGCCCGAACCATAGCAGAGGAAAATCGACTGAAGGATTTACCCGAAGTGCTTCATCAAAACCGCAGACAGCCTCATAGCTGAGGAAACCTGCCGCATACCAACTCTTCGTCCGGACGAGCTCATTAATTTCATGCAGAAGTGGCAATACGTCCTCCGGAGATTCGCCGATAATAACCTTCTCCGGTGAGAGAAATTCCAGCCATTCACTGCGGCTGAAATCATACATCAGAACAACGGGATTTTGATTCTCTGGAGCCTTCATACGGGAAATGTAAAGTTACAGGCAACAAAAATCCGTAAGGATCTGAACGGCAGTGTTATAGTGTTCAGGTGTTCAGGTGTTTAAGTAAAAACTGTGTTAAAGTGTTACTGTGTTATTGTTAAAACCGTCAAGTGTCGAGAGTCCTCCCTCCACTTTTCAAAGCATCAAATCTGTTTATAGTCTCCGCTCATTCGACCGGTTATTGATCGGGCTTTTGATGGATTCATGGCTGGTTCAGTGGGTTTTGTATGTTGTCGGTTGTGAGTAGTTTGTTTTTATCGTTTATATCGAACGAATCATGGAAACCTATAAAAAGCCTGTGCATTTTTCACAACAAACGACGAACAGTTTTTTCCTTCTGCATTCTCCCTTATCCATCAGAACAAGAAAAATAAGATTAAGAGTTTGAATGAGTATGGGTATGAGTAAGAAACAGTACCAACAGTAACACTCGAACACAGGAACACGTTAACACTGTTGTCCCCTATACCCTATACCCTATCCCCTATACCCTATCCCCTATACCTTATACCCTACTCTCCATCCACAGGCTTATAAGTCCCGTCGAACCATACCTGCCACGTTTTGCCATCATCATCTGATTGTTCTATCAGTTGATGAACCGTGCCGTCTTCCCTGGGAGTCAGTGTCATCCGGGAGAGCGATGTCGTTCCATTCATCTGGATGTTTTTCCCTGAGAATCGCATCGCGCCGTCGGAAAACTCCCCTGTATATTCGATGATATACCCGGAACCGCCCACCCATTGTTGCCGCCACTGGCCGGTTTCCGGATGGACGAAATTCATACTCTTCCCATTTGAGCCGCCTGTTCCTTTCCAATTTTCCAGCAGCATGCAGCCATTGGCCGTTTTCATAATGGTATTGTGTCCCACCATTTGACCCTGCGGATTGTATACATCCCACTCGCCGATCCAGAAATCCAGCTGTCGATACAATGAGTCGTATTCGCAGGGGCGCGCATTACGATCTGCCTGTTCTACTAATGCTATGAACTGTTTCTCCTCCCGAAGCGAATTTAGATCGGAGTCCTCCTGCATATGCTCCGCATTACTGTACCCGGCCTGTATGGCATTCTGTAGAGCCCGGAAGGCTGCTGGTTTTTGTCCTGAGAGAGCGTAAACACATGCCAGGTTGTATTGCAAAAATTGTGGATAAAACCCCAAACTATCTGCTGTGTGATACGCGGATATCGCTTCATTGTATTGCTCCAATGAATGAAGTGCGCGTCCCAATCCAAACCAGGCACCTGGATCTCCCGGCTCTTCCTTTACAACATTTTTGAAGAGAACCACCGCTTCTTCAAAGTTACCATTCCGAAGCGCTGTCCTTGCATCATTTGTATCCTGCTGGGCGAACAGAGCACCAGTAATGAATATAAAGATCACTGTTATATAGGGCAGTTCTTTAATCATTTGAAATGTTCCTTTGTCTGCATTTAAAACTATCGGATCCAACTGATCACTCACGGAATTAATGTAAAATACTGTATTGGAGGTATTCCGCAAGGTAATTTCCAATAGTTAGTTGGAATTTGTTGAGAGAGATTCATGCGGCTGCCGCAATGGTTTGGTTCGTGTCTTGCGTATTATTTTCTTCCTCAAGCGCTTTCTTTACGGCCGTCTGGAGGGTATCTAAGTCGCGATA
>JAIPJS010000027.1:0-35000 GCA_021734025.1 Candidatus Neomarinimicrobiota bacterium | reverse complement strand
CACCTGATTTAAAAACCAATCCACGGCCGGGTCCCAGCGTGGCCACGGGTTCGGGACATCAAAATTGAAAAAATCCGGGAAACTGACGAAAGCCCAGTCATCCGACTTCAGGTCTTCTGCCATCTCCTGTGCAACAGGCTGTTCCGCGAACGCAGCATAGGAGAAAAGCAGGAGACTCAATGCCGCAAACACAATACTTCGTCTCGTCGGTTTCATATTGAAGCCTTCCTTTTAGTTGTTCAAGCCGAAAAGGTAATGAAACTGGGCGGAAATATTTTTTAAAGAAAGGGGTAATTTAATCTTATTTCAGAGACGTCATCTTCCGGGTGCGCTGCTCGTTCAATGCAGACAGTTCGAGCCAGTAGATCCCGCTGGGGAGCTGCTCCTTTGCTACGCTCCATGTCCATTTGTGCCGCCCGGCATCCATTAATCCAAAATGCTTTTCCAGCACGGGCTGCCCTCTGACGTTGAATATCCGGAGCCTGACATTTGATTGCTCCGGAAGGTTCCAGGTGATTGTCGTACTGGGATTAAACGGGTTCGGATAGTTTGCCTCCAGCGAAAATCCGCCGGGGAGTTCTTCTGAGGCAAGTATCCCAACATCGGGATCAGGGAATTTCCACTTTCTAATTCTAGTTTAATATCTTACTGACACTGGTTGCCGCACTATTTAATATCGCGGATCCGACGGAATAAGTCTGTTTTTTCAAACCGGTTTTCCTGATTAGACCCTGAGGATTTGGCCGTCCCGTCAGTATCCATCATGCGGACTTTCCCGGACGCGTTTCGAAACACTGTCTGTCCATCCTTTTCGGTGGCCAGGAACAGTCCCAAGGAAAACGAGTGAATTTTATACACATTCTCGTCGTCGGTTTTCCGCAGAAAGAGTACTACCTCTTCATTATCTCTGAGATATCGCAACCCGTTGACTCTAGCCTCATCCGGGCCTACCTTCCCTCCGAGTTCGCGGACCACAACCGTTGTACCTAGTCCCTCTCCCCGAAGCACCTCCGAAATCCTGATGGCATTATAAGTGTAGATATTCCGACCGGTGGCATCCCATTGGGAGAACTGGTCTGTCACCGTTCCATACACCACCAGGTCCGATTCTGTAGTCACTTCCTCCACTGTAGCCTCGGCGATGGTTAGTCCGGTTGCCATTCCCGGATAACCGAGAGTCAGCAGAAAAACCGTATAGCCTGCTAGGATACTTATTATAAATTTTCTCATGATTTTTACCCTATTTCAACAACATTAATTTCTGAATACGTCGTTTCTTTGCAGCTGTTAACTCCAGCCAGTAAATCCCGCTAGAGAGGTTCTGGTTCTGGTTGCTACTAATGTCCCATGTCCACTTATGCTGCCCCGGTTCCATTGTACCAAGTTGCTTTTGCAGGACTATCTGTCCCCTGATGTTGTAAACCCGGATCATGACATCGGAAGGCGCCGGAAGATTCCAGGTAATCGTAGTACTCGGGTTAAACGGATTGGGGTAGTTGGGCATCATGGTAAACCCGTCGGGAATTTCCGCAGCTGGATCATCTTCAATCGCTGTTGGAATACTGATATCAAACCATTGATCAATTCGCTGGAGCAAATCCGCTGAGTTTAGCTGCCACTTGGGGTCAAATTGAATCATCTCATAAATTGAAAAGGGCGCTACCACTACCTTGAGGCTATCACCTTCATGATATACCAACCCCGGTCCCCCATCATTTTCATATTCTAACGCGACCGTATTAGGGTATCCTGCCAGTGTGTCGAGTACTGCCTGATTTGAAGCGTTCTCGGACAGTGAAACCTGCTCATATTCGAACTTACCCCACTTCCTCGTCAACGCATTATCCACCGGTGTCTTCATATTCCGTTTATTCGTATAGCTGCTTCCGTCTATTTGTATTCCAAGGTCCAGGAAATTTGTATTCCAAAACAGCCGGCTGGCAATATCGTTTCCCGCGAGCAGGATATTCCCGATCTTTTCGGCATTATTTTGCAGATAACTTTTCCATTCATTATTCAAATAGGTACCGTTTTCCGTCTCGGAAATTAAAAATAGCTTCATCGGCCGCTTAAAGCGCCAAAATTGATTCGATGGGGGCAGGCTATCCTCCATCACACTCACATCCCAGTAGTGATATCTATATCCCGATGTATCCAATATGGTGGTATACTCTATATCACTTGTACTGCTCTTCGCACCCGAAATCACCAGAACCTGTGCCGGCGTCACCGGCAAGTCATAGGAAGAATCCGGCACGATGGTCACCGAATCGTACCAGGTAGATGCCCAGGGATATTCCGGCACTAAATGGACATCATACTGCCCCGGAGGCAGATTGACAGAACCCGATTTTTCCTGTTCGAGTGAAAGGACGGAAGTCGGCGCCGGTGACGGATCACCGATGCCGTAGAACTCGGCTGTCCCGTGTAACCGGGATCCCGAACTGCTGTCTTGCATACTGACCTGAATCCGTTGCCATGGCTTCGGTTCCAGAACAACATCAGTCTGAATAATTTCCGGTCCAACGATATCATTGGCCGGTTGGAAATCTACGGTGATGGTATCACCGGTATATCCGAAGGCATTCACAATCAGCTGAAATGACGGATCATCCACAGTTAAAAACCGTTCACCCATCGCATCTGTCAGCACTGAATCACCAACCAGGTAACCCGGGCACTGCATAATATCATACGGGCCAGGAATAGATTCCGGTTCAATTGTAAAAATCCCTGTAGCTCCGACGAGCTCAATCTCCGCATACGGGATCTCCGCTCCGGAGGTATCGTTCACAGCCACCCATAATTCCCACTCCGGATATAACTCGATGGCAGCGGCAATATCCTGCGCATGAAGTGTTCTGCCATTTATATCTCCGGGAGCAACCCCACCAGCCATGGTGGCATCCGGATATTCATCACCACATCCTGGCGGGCTGCCAAATTCGGTAAAATGCCCCATTCCCATATGATGACCTAGTTCGTGCGTAATCGTTGATTGGAGGTCAATAAAATCACTTTCACCATTATATGCCGGTGGAAATTCCCGTGCGTTCCAGATAAGGTCAGATTCGAGGGAACGGAAGGTATCCGACTCTGAGGTAAAAGTAAGTGAGAATGCGATAGTATTTGTGCCTGTTTCAAAATTTCCGCCTTCGCCTGCATCAAAATAGACAAGATTGGTATCATCTCGGGCGACCTCAAATACACCGGTCTCCCCGCCGTAATCAAATTCAAAGAAACTTCCGGGTATGTCATTCCAGGTGTTGGCTCCCTGCTGAATATGGATATAATAATCGTCCTTGGTATTCTGATTTATGTGGTAAATAAACGGCAAGTCCTCTGTGAGGTATATCCGGTATTCCTTATCACTGTTACTGAAGACGCAAAAGGCCAGGATAATACCGCCAAACAGGAACAGGACGAGGCCGATCATATTGTAAGAGAATTTTTTCAACATGGATTTTCCGCTATTTATATGTGAGTACACATCTATATAATGAACGCTCGAAGATAAAACCTTGAATTAGATGAGGCAAACAGAATTTATTTGCATCAGGATTTATATCATTTCCTCCATAAAATACAAAGGGACGGGTAAAACCCGCCCCCTTGTAATACTACCGGTGCATATAATTATGCACTGTACAGATCAAAACGCTATTTCATGAGTACCATCTTTTTCACGTTATTGTAGTTTTCCGTCTGGATACTGTAGAAATAGACACCACTGGCCAGCTGCATACTGGAGTTATCTTTCGCCGTCCAATTGACCGTATACTGTCCAGCGCTCTGATGGGTATTTACGAGCGTAGCCACCTTCTGACCGAGCATATTGTATACACTCAGAGTCACATGGCCATCAGCCGGAATGGTATATGTGATGTTGGTTGTCGGATTAAACGGATTCGGATAATTCTGTTCCAGCGAGAACTGCATAGGCTGGTTACCCGCAACATCCTTCACTCCCGTGTAGGTGTCGCTTTCTTCCGGTCCGAAAAGACCGTTGGCGCCTGTGGCAGCAGCGTCATCTGCAAACCAGGCCATGGCGTTATCAATCAGCGCCTTTCGATTCGAGGAATCAATGGCACCGAAGATAAACGGCACGAAGACTGTCTTGTAGGTTCCGCTGTTATTGAATACGCCGGTATAGGCTGTATAGTTGGAACCGTCATACCCGCCAACCGGGACTGTTCTGTCTGTATAATTTGCCTGGCCAAGCGGTATTACCAACGAATCTCTGGGAATTCCGTCAGTCAGCGCATTACCGCTGAGTCCCTCAACATAGTCAATCATCGAACCATCTGATTCGATCAGCTCAACGCCGAGGTAATCGTACAGAAAATGCCCGGCTTCCAGTGTGACAAATCCTGGCCAATCGTAATAGGTTCCGGCCCATTCGTCACTGGCGAAGAACAAGTTCCCACCGCCATCCAGGAACGCCTTCAACGCATTGTCTGCGGATCCGGCATCGAGCGAACCCGAACCGGCATAATCACCTGCCCAGATTATCGTGGTATGGGCACTGGTGTTAAAGACAGTCGCATCCGGCATACCGTAACTCGGTACGCTGTATACGTCTGCATCGGCAGGTAGTACCTGGTTCCAGAAGGATCCAAAATAGCTAAAGTATCCGCCCATATCATCGACAAACAGGACGTTATTGTCGGCATTACCCTTCCAAAACGACAGTGCCGGAGTATTGGCATCCGGATCAGTACTTACTAGTCCGCCGGCATCTTCTGCTTCCACATAATAGGAAACAAATGTTTCATCAGTCTGCGACGGAATGTCTCCGGAGAAGGTTCCGTTACCGTCATCGCTCATGGCAACATCGTTCCAGGTCGTACCGCCATCAATGGTGTATTTCAGTGTCGCGGTAATCGCGTCACCGTTATAATCCACGATGTCGGCAGAGACTGTCCACGGACCGTCACCATAGGTTGCGGTGGTATTCCCGGCAACATTGCTAATCTGCGGCGGTGAAGCTACACCAAATTCACCAAGGACCGCATTCATCAGGTCGGTAAAAGCGGCACCCGGAACAATCGCGCCTTCAGCGGTGGTATCGACGTTCGCTTCCGCCATGAATCCGAGATAAATCGTAGTTCCGCCACCGTCGGTCGTATTTTGGACACCGTAGTTCCGAGAGTCATTCGACCCCAGGAAAATACCGGTTCCATTACCTGCATCTACAGGATCGGACCAGTTATTACCGGCAATATCCCAGATAGCAAAACCGCCTTCAACACTATACTCTGAAATTGCTGACGCGATTCCATCGATACCGGTAAAGACACTGTCAGCGTCTTCGGGATCATTCGTATATGAGCCCAGTCCGAGATAATCGTAGGCAAAGTCATCAGGGGAGAAATTCCCTGTTTCCGGTAGACCATGGGCATAGAAATAATCCTGATCGGAATAGAACAAATTACCACCACCATCCAGGAACGTTGCATAACCCGGATCCTCTTCATCGAGTGCCGGGATAGTTCCAGCACCCCAGCCAAAGAGAATGATGTTATTCCATCCGTAATTGATGACAGAAGCATCGATGCCGTTTTCGGCGCCCGGATCGGCATTCCATGTCTCGTATACGATACCGTTGTTGTCTAACACGTCAAAATACACGGAGGACCGGTCAACGCCACCGTCCATGATTACGAGCACATCGGCATCGGGATTCGAGGGCTGTTTGACCGTAAACGATTTCGCATCACTTGACGCGTACAGGCCCTGATTATCAGTCGCATCTACCCAGTAGGCAATTTCACTGCCTACGGAGAAGTCCAACCCGCTGATTTCGGCTTCATACCAACCGTTGCCACTGGTTTCAACGTCATACTCAGTGAAACTGGCCTGGTCAACTTCCACCGTATCAGTGCCATCAGTTGCATAGAAGGTGATAGCATCGTCACTGGTAATCGCCGTGCCATCCTCGTCAACATCATCAAATAATCTGAACCGTGCTGTGAACGGACCGGAGGTATTGTATGTGTTCGGGAGCTGATTTACGGTAAATGCAATCGGAGCACCCCATGGATAAGTCACGTAAACTGCCATGCTGACGTCGACAGCATCCGAATACCGTCCCCACTGGCCGTCTGTCCAGGGACCGCCGAACCATGTATAGGTAATCGGTGCCTGGTCGCCATCAGCCAGTGGCTGTGGTGTTTCTCCACCTTTGACAAATCCAATCACAAACGGTTCGGTGGTAAATTCGGTATCGCTTCCAACCTGGAAGTTCCCGATATCGTCGGGCATACGCTGATACATACCGTATTCAGGTACGTTACCCGGTGTATACGGTGCAAGGAGCTCACCAATAGGCGAACCGTCAAAATCACCACGTGCGATCTGTCCGACTTCTCCATTAGGTGAGACCGCCTTTGCCGCTTCCGAATACTTTGCGGCAAACGCAGTATAATTCCCAGCGGTAAACCAGGACGTCTCAACAAATTTGACAGAGCACGGGGCGGCAGGCGTAAAGACAACCGCAAAGGTATCACCGGCAGCACCACTACCGAGATAAAATTCCGCCACACCGTCGGTGTGGTCCAGTGTCCACAGTGTTGATGCGGAATTGGAACTCTGGAGCATCAAATTGTTTGACTCCTGAGGCGCCTTAAATGGTACAATTTCCAAACCATTTTTGGCTTTTTTCTTATTAATCTGCTGCACAGAGACTTCCCCCTGTGCCGGGGTTAAAACATGGTATTGGTCGCTCCTGTCAGCGGAGAGAGTTTTCTCTTTCGGGCTGGCTGCAAATGCCACCGCGGAAAAGAGGAAAACCCCAACCACAGTCAACGACAATAGCTTGGTTTTCATTCTGGTTCCTCCTGCTTTGTTGTGTAGTAGATTTAGTGTGCTATAGATAAAACTTACCAATTAAATGAACTGCACCCCCTTTCATCTCAAAGAAGATTACAAAAATTCCCCATTGAAATTAGTGATTTTCCTCACGTAACCGGACTACTTCCCCCATAAGGGTATCTAAAAATTTTCCATAATCCGGGGCATGGACATATGACACATCGAGTGCTTGGTCGGCAGCCGGTAATGGATTTCCGAAAATAGTTGTCGTTGTACCCCCCTGAACAAAATCGATGATTTCATAGGACCTGGTTGTACCATTCTCCGTCAGTTCCACAGACTGTACCGTCACCAGATCTTTTCCCTGCAATTCAAACTGTGCTGTTCCGTTTGGCAAATCCCGAGTATTCGACCTGATGGTCGCATCGTTAACCGTTTCTTCGGAAACCACCGAGGAAAAATCCGCATTGGAATCTACGGAAAGAACATCATAGTATGCCTGTTCAAAATCCTTCATATGGAAGCTACCTAACGCACGAACAAGGTAAATATCATCTATGGTCACAGAATTGTCAAAATGAAATTCAAAATCCGGGGCATTATCAATGACCGTCGTAGCAGAATTAACCGAATTCTCATATCGCTTCATGGCTAGATACGTTATCGCCAACCCCGCATTTGAGCTGTATGTCAACATATCGGCATTATCCGGGTCAAAAATAGCGTAGGCTATTGTTTTCTGGAAATTCGATACGGCTTGCTCCAGATCCCCCACCTGGAGGCTGACATAGGCTAATCCCAAATAGATCTGCGGTACGGATGCATCGCGTTCACTCGCCTGGAAGAAATTATCATAGGCTGTGTTATAGTCACCGCTGATATAATTCTCCCAACCCGACTGAAGTAAATTCTCAACGTTCGGGGCCGGTTCTGACAGATAATCAGGCTTGGACCCGTCATCACAGGACGTCATCACCAAGAGTACCCCTATTGCCAACAGCAGGGTGGTAATCCGCTTAATGTGTAGTGAATTGTGAAGTCTCATATGTGTACTTCTCCTCAACTGATTCCTAAAATATATTTATCGTAAATACACCATTTTTTTGTGCGCCGTAAATTCAGGAGTTCGAATCCTGATAAAATACACCCCCGAACTCACCTTCCGGCCAAAATCGTTCGTGGCATCCCAGGATATCCTATGATATCCAGCCGCCTGTGATTTATTTACCAGGGTCGCAATCCGCTGCCCCAACAAGTTATACACAGATATGTTGACTACGGTCTCTTCCGCAAGTCCATACTTAATCTGGGTGATCGGGTTAAACGGATTCGGATAGTTCTGGTACAGGGCAAATTTTGCCGGAATTTGTAATTCTTCTGGTGTGTCCGGATGGGCTCCGGATTTCAGGACAAAATACCCGAGATTTTTTGTTTTGGTCCTTATTGTATTCGTCGCGGGATCAATTTCGCCACCGATATATTCCCACGCTCCTTTGTGCAGATAATACACACCGATCTTTCCGGGGTCTTCTATATTTGTATCGTAGGCCAAGGAGACTTCCGCTGGTTTGTGCAATTCAAGGTTCACCGGCCCAAAGAAAAACGGGTCAGAAACGGTTTTGACCTGTTTATCCGCTTCGCCGGCATTGGGTTGCACGAATTTCGCTGGGGCAAAAGAGACATCTGTCTTTAAAGTCGTGGCTGTCAAGAATGTCTCTTCCGCTGATTCACCTGCCAGGTTCATCGTTCCATTTTCGTCAGGAATGCTGATAGACACCGCACGTTGTCCGTCGTATTTCATTGCGGTGATTTCCAGTGACTCGCCTCCGGCAGAGTTGCCGGACAAATCCTGCCCAAAAAACCGGAAATCGTAGGTGTATTCCGCATCGTAGGTAAATTCGTACGCTCCCTGATACACAACAGAAGTCTGGCCCTGACTGAAAAGTTTATCCATCACGATAGTCTGAATGTTCCGGACTTCGCCGGCCAGCGTATCGGCATCACTCCAGATTTCCACCCGGGGCCCCTCAACACCAAAACCGTCATAAATCCGGTGTTCGGAAATGACATAGAGGTTCAGATACCGGTTGTTTGTGGGAATTTGCGTGGCCAGAAAGTCTGCATAGGACGGCGGCGATGTGGAATTTGAAATCACAAAATCATAGGTGCTTGCCGCCGGAGCATCGTCGGTCTTTCCGACAATTAAAAATGCCAGTCCGGCGCTTTCATCCGCAGTCACCGGTTCATCAGCAGTCCCATTGTCAAACACATATCCCTCTTCACTGACCGGTACGGTTCCAACACCATCTTCCGTGGAATTGTCAACCGGTGTTACGGCGAAATCCGGATCCATCTGTTCCAGATACGTGCTCCGTAACATGACCTTATTCAAAGAAAATTGACTGTCATCCCGGCCGTTAAACTGGAATTGACCGTCGGCATCCAATAACGGAGATTTGGGGACAGGATTCCCCTGCAAATCAAGGGAATAGGCGATATTAGCATAAAAATTAAACGACCACGGCTGAATCCCTGACTGTGAATACGGCCCGGGACTCGATTCGCTCCAGTTTAATGGAGTGGCATTTTTGTTAACCGGGGCATTGTCTAACGCCAAATTTTCGATTGAGTACAAACCATTATACACATCATTCTCATGGGGTAAATCAAGGAAGCACGCTACGCTGTAATCGCCATACACCTGTTCAATTGTCTTGGTAACGCCAAACGTATTCAGCGCATCACTAACGGCCTTGATACCGACAGAATCACTCTGAGCAATTTCTCCGAGGAGATCGAAGCCGCCATATTTCTCATACAGGTACAGATGGAATGCAAACGCATTGATTTCATCTGACCGGGTTTTCAGTGATCCCTCAATGTATGTTAACTGGTTTTGCGACGGGGTATTGATTGCTCCGCCGTATAACGAATATTCACCATCCAGTATGCCAAATTCCGCCATCGTTGCCAGGCCTTCACGGATCCACCGCTCCTGGTCCGGCCGATTTTGAATAAGCACCATTTTAACGAATTCATTAGTAATCGCATTAAGCCCGGTGCCGAATTCACCGTCGGTCATCGTCTGTGGATTACAGTCAAGATAAATGAGATCGGATTCATTGGAATACTGATATTCCTGGACCATTAGGGTATCCTGGCCGGTATAAAATCCGTGGACATATAAGTCGGAGTTGGTATCGTTCCGCCCCAGATCGTATTCATCCAGGATGTCGGAGAACAATACATTAATAAACGGATCTCCATCGGTATCCTTCGGTTCCAACCCATATGTAGTTGTTACAAAATTATAGATACCACTGTCTGCTTCACTCTCAAACCTGGCTATCAGCGTATCCACATCCTGTTGGGTGACATTCCCTTCCAGCCACTGGGCATTGCTCACATAGACCCTTAACTTGTCTCCAACTCCCCGAATCGAGGCCGGATATAGCGAGGGCGCCGGTGCAAATGCCTCAAAACTGCGTACCCAGAATTCCCGACCGTATCCGACTGCAATTTCTTCGCCGGCAGCATTCAGTAACCCTGAGGTCACGTCGGTTTGGCTCTGTGCCGCCACTCCATCCAGATTGGCAAAAATCCCGTTACCGTAACTCACGGATAAATCCACCTGATTCGCCACAGGCAGATTCGCGAGGCTCAGACTTTCTTCTGTTTCACTATCCACATATAACGCAACACTATGCGGTTCAGGATTCGCTACGCTGTCAATTCCCGTAACAGATACGCCTCCAACTTCCACATCACCCGAGCTCAGTTCCGACGCCAGAGCGGTTTCCTTGTCAAACATAAAACTAGCAACACCATTCCGCATATCGTAGAAAAATTCGACGAGATTCGGTGCAGTTGCATCAGCAGTGTAAATCAGCGGCAAGGTGTCATCAACATCAACCTGAAGATTGCCATTCCCATCCACCAAATCAAATGCGCTAAATTCATCTACAACCAAATGTAAACTGCCGGATTTATCCGCACTGCTATTTGATTCCAAGGTAAATGCATCACGGTCGCCCAGCGTTATTGCAAGTGTCTGCAGAGCATTTTCCCGGTTCACCTCCACCGGCTCATTTAGTGTCAGAGTGTCATTAGCAGCTGAATTGACAATATGAAATCCTTCATAAATGATATTTGTATTCATGCGCTGCGTAAAATTCACTTTAAGTGTATTGGTTTCCGCATCATAGCGCACTGTGTCTGTGACGGTCGGTGTCCCGGCATTTAGTGTATCCACGAAGGTACCCGGGACTTCGGAAGCGTTATTCCCGTTGTCTTCCTGATCCTGAATAGTGAAGGCTTCAACGGCAACCGTAAAACCGGCCGCTCCCCGTAACAGGTTTTCCACGTTTCTCTGGTCCTCTCGAATCAAGGTAATCGTGGCAGTGGAATCTCTATATTGCTCTGACTTGTTGCCTTTCAGGAGATACGAATCACCACCGGCATTAAATGTCACTCTGTTTCCGATAACGGTACCAAACTGTACCGTTCTGTTAAAGTCCATCGCCAGCGTATTTTTCTGATTATTGTACCTAGCCGCGTTCAGGTTAAAGGACGCTGCGGTATCCGGCGTCGCAGCGACACCGACCCCTTCAATTGCAGGAACAGCCCGGTAAAAGGTATCGACAAATGCCCACTTGGGTCCGTTAATGACCAGGGAGTTCAGGTCCAGTTGCTCAACTGCCTGGGCCAGTCGGGAATTCAGGTCCATCTGAATTGTATCATTGTCGCTTGTCTGAAAAATATCCACAGACCCCTGAAACGGTACACTACCGGCCCCATCTCCGATGGTCAAAGACAGCTCGCCCACCATTGAGACTAATACAGGTCGATTAAAGACCAAATCCACCTGATTCAGATACGCATCGTAGGCAGCACTTTCCAAGGAAGTACGTCCTGAATATTCGGCATAACTCACCATCACCGAGTCAACAAGGGATACTGGATCAGAATAGGTAATACTGTCAGCTGCAAGGAAGGCCCCGCTTTCTGCAATAATCTGCAGATTACCGGTATCCAGAGATTCAAAATCTTTTAGCAGTGCAACACTTCCACCGGACACCAGGTCAATCACCACCTGATTGGTGACGCCTTCTGTAACCACCTGCGCGGTATCCAGATGGATATTGGGTGTCTGCCCACCAAAGTCGTCATCAATCTCTATAAGGCCCAGTAGAGAATGTTCTGCATAGACCTGGGAGCCAAAGGTTAAGGTGATCGAATGTGATTCGGCAGAATAGCTTGCCTGCGTGAGCTCTGGCGCATTTTGACCGAATAAATTATTTGCAGTCAACATTGTCAGCGAAAACACAAGTGCTGCTGCAAACGTAAAATAAGTTCTGGTTTTATTCATAACGTGGCCCATAAAGTCAATATCCTCCATATAATACAGTAATTGCACGCTGCTCAATTTAGTAAGTCATACCAATGGTAAACTGATTGACGTTGTCTAAGACGCCGAAATCAGAATACGAATAATCAACCTGGAAGTTGGCTATATTTACGCCAAGGCCCAGCGTCAATCCTGCCGTATCATGATTGGTAATATACCCTCCACGAATTGCCAGTGTATTTAAAAAATTATACTCGCCGCCAAGATTAATTCGTTCATAACTGTCATTCGGGTGGACGGCATCTGCAGACAGGGTAATTTGATGCGTCGGATTCGCCTGGAAGATATCATAAGCTAACCCCACTTTAAACGTCAGGGGCATATGAAACGGTGAATATCCCTCTTTTTCTGGAAGTGGCGTTCCGTTATTATAGTCAATATAATCGCCGTCAAACTCCAAATCCGGTCCGAAATTCCGAACGAGCATTCCGAGCCGCAGGGAGCGGAAACCCGTGTAGTACAGCGTACTTAAGTCAAATGCCACGGCAGAGGCTTTTAAATCCGCAAGCGTTTCCTGGATATATTTAAAATTCCCTCCGAAAGTAAATTTATCAGTAAGTGCGCGGGAATACGTAACTCCTAACATGACATCCGATGCGGAGAACATTTCCCCGGTACCTTCCGGTTGATACACGGTGGTTTCTTCCATCTCCCCGGTATTCAGGTAGGAAAAACTCAATCCAAAGGTTCCTACATTATGCACTGGAAAGGAAACCGCTCCCGCTCCATACGAAATATCGGCAATATACTGAACATAGGTCCCGACAAAACTCATCCCCTCACCAAAGGCCAGAGCCGACGGATTCCAAAATGTGGCTGAGGCATCAGTCGCGCCAACAGCTGTATAGGCATCTCCCATGGCCACACCGCGTGCCCCCATTCCGATATCAAGAAAATGGGCGCCGGACGTCCCGACTTTGGCAAAATCTTGTCCGTTAGATATAGGGGCAGTCATCAAAATAAAGGTGACTACTCCGGTGACAATGGCTATAAACGAGAGCATTCGTTTTTTAAACATTAGTAGCATCTCCCAAATCGTTTTTGCAAACTCAAACATTTTCATGGATATAATCGTTTTTCCACTGCCCTATCGCATGACAACGAATTTTCCAACATGCTTGTCGTTTTCGGTTTCAACTGCGTACACATACACGCCACTAACAACACTCTGGTTATTCCGGGATACCAAATCCCAATAGGCAAAGTCTGTCCCGTCATCATGCTGGATGGTATAGACTAAATCCCCGACCAGTGAAAAAATCTGGATCCGGCACACCGGTGGCAGATTTGAGAAACGGATCCGGTCCTCATACCGTTCCTCCCATAAGGCTGCTCCCCGGTATGGGTTGGGAACCACCTTTATAGAACCCAACGACTTGGCTGTCTCCCCAGCTTCATACAGCTTGCCAGGATATACCGGAATCGGTGCATTTGATGCCGATGTTTTATAGTTACTCAGCGGTGATTGAGAAGAAGCTACCCCTAGTTCCGGCTTATCCGAGTCATAGGCAGCCACTGCGTAATAATATGGAATGCCGTTCAGGGGAGCGTCAATTGTATCACCCCACATGTTCACGCCCCCTGTATCGATATAGGAATTTACAATGTCAGGCAAATCTACAGGAACATCTGTAACCGTATCCCCTGTTGTATTCACAACACTTACCGCCTCATTTACGTTATCAAACGCGGCGATCAAACTCCAGCTGCCTGGTTCATACGGGGATCGGTAGATCTTGTACCCTTCAAAATCCACAGCCCCAACCCGTGGGTCAAAGGATTCTTCCGCCGCTTTATCCCAGGCCAATTTAATTCCACCATCGACCGGGCTATACGAAAGATTGGGAATATTCGGCGGGATTGGCAGCACCCAATGTGGCTCCTCATCAAATGCTGTCGGATTATACGGGTTGCCCTTAATACTTCCTCTATAATACGCCTCAACCATTCTATCCGCTGTGGTTCGGACCCCCTTCAGCCCCGATCCGATAATCGTAGCATAGACGATTTTTACCGTATCGCCGTCAGCGATGTCAAACGGCCCCGTTGATAACAGAAACCGATAATCAAACTGCGGGAAACCCAACATTAACGGGTTGGGCAAGAACTTATATCCCAGGCTAGATTCATGACGCCCCTGGATGTAATCCCATTTATCCTTGTCATAGTCAATCGGGTCGCTTTCCCAGTTCCACCACTGGTGGGAGTAAGCCCGCATAAACGTATCTTCAACTGTCGTATTGTATGGTCCAGCTGGCGTATAAATTAATTGCCCGCCGAAAAACCCGTCGATGGGCATATTTAGATCGCGTTCCCCAAAGTCATTACCGGAAGTCGCCGGGTGATCGCCATCATAGATATATGAAAAATTGCGGGGATACAGATAACCAGTCAACGTATCTCCATTGATGA
This sequence comes from Candidatus Neomarinimicrobiota bacterium, assembly GCA_021734025.1. NCBI lineage: Bacteria > Pseudomonadati > Fidelibacterota > Fidelibacterota bacterium. Next base: position 20,368 of record JAIPJS010000027.1, on the reverse strand, counting down.
CAGCCGGATCTCCCGCTACTGCCGTATAGGCATCCGTGGTGGCGTCCGCCTGCCAATGGATGACTGGGCCTTCTTCATCCCAGAGTATTCCCCATTCGTCGAAGAACCCATCAGGTTCACCATCACCGGTGCCGAAATTCGGGTTTTGCGGTTCATCCTTATTGTAGGGAACACCGTACTCATCATACCCACCAGTTTCACCATCACCGTCCAGATCCCAGTGGTCGACAAAATCGGCTTCGTCTGTATCGGTTTCATTACCATCCCAACCCTCATAATCCACCAGATCATCAATCGCAGCTTCACTATCATCGTTGGGCGCGGCGACATCAACATCATACCAGAAGGAAAAGAACACGTCTTCGAGGTTCCCGTTTAATCCAGTATTCACGATTTCATACTCAAATACGATCGCATCACTGTATTCCGGGAGACTCCAAGTTAATGCCCGGCGAAATACCTGTAACCCTAGTGGAATGTGATTACTGTTTGGCCAATCACTTGCATCATCAAACACTACGTAATTATCCTGGATCGAATGCGCCTGCAAACCCCGGATGAACTCACCTGGATAGCCCACGGTTGTATTCCACTCGGTATGAGGAGAATAGAAATACGTTGTCACCGCTTCTGTGCCGCCGAGGCGTGTACCGGCCCACAGGCCCCCATCATAGAGGTAGTTGCTTTGTGACCCTCCGGGCCACTGCATGGACGGGCGACCGGTCGTTGGCTGGTTCGGATCTCCAACACTTCCGAAATTCGAGACGGTTGACCAAAGGTTATTCTGCGTCAAGTTAAAGTAGGCCTGCTCGGGACGGTCAGCTGCCGGCTTCGAAAGGCCAGATTCGTCCACCGATTTGCCCTTCTCCCGCGCCAGTCCCAGGGTAGCACCACCCAGGAACACTACAGTAACAAGCAACGGAAGCCATGTCTTGTTGGATATAAAATTCCCCACTACTTTTCCTCCTCTTTGCGAGAACATAGTACTTAATAATTCAACCTGAATTGCAGGTATTTAGAACCTGATGTAAATTCCAAGGCGATAATTTCTAGGAGCAGAATAAACCGTCGGCGTCATTAACTCGCCACCCGCCGGATTAACCTTATTGGGGTCAGCTTCCCCGTCTCCATTCTGGTCCATTACACTCAGGTATTCCTCTTCTGAAATCTCTCCATTTTCATACTGTTCCTGAGTCCGGGTGTACGTATGATACCATTGGGTATCACTCAGACCACGAATATTCTTCCTGTTAAAGAGATTGTTTATCACCAGGAAAACAGACGGCTGAATCCGGCCGCCGGTATTCAGGTCATGAGTTAACCGAAGATCCGTCATCATTGTCCACGGTAGTGTCTCAGTATTTTCAATAACCAACCGACCCTGATCAGGCTTGGTGTACCGTGTACCACTTCCGTACGACCAAACAATATTCGAACGGGTTTCGCCACTGGCGAGCAGTTTGACAATACTATTGCTGGACTGCACCCCGGGTATCCTGATCATTATATTTGCATTTGCCGTATGCGTCTGATCCCATTCGAGATAACTCTCAGTTGTTGGGAGCAATCCCCCCCCCCATTCGGTCAGATATCCCTGGGTCCAGTCAGAACTTTTCCCCTTGGCGACGGAATACGTATAGTTGATTTCGCCGGAGAATAAACCGCCGGAACGCCGGGACAACACAAACTCAGCTCCACGCACGTTGCCGTAATCCCGGTTAATAAAGGTTGAATACCAATCGCGGACGGTGTGGTACACTGGACGGGTATCCGTCAAACCGGAAATATCTTTGTAAAATCCGGTTACCTGCATGAGCATATCTCGCGATACTTGATGCTTGACGCCAACTTCGTAGGAAGCCGTTTTTTCCGGTTCCAGTGAGGGATTCCCAATAATCGGAAACCCACCACCCAGGTTGTAGTTCCTATTCCGGAAAACGTAATCAAATCGTGGGATCTGAAAATACCGGCCATAATTAAAATACAGGATATCCCGCTCCGTTATCGGGTGGGAAACGCCAAGTCGCGGGCTCCACACGCTGTGTGCTTCTACCGGCTGCGGATGTTTGATATCTCCAAGTTTATCGTAATCGGTTCTCGGGTCAAAATCATCGTCGGTAATTTTCCAGACCGGCTCCTCTTCATCTGCCGGTTCCACTGCCTTCGGATCATAATAATCAAACCGCAAACCCGCATTCACGATAATACCTTCAAATTCCATCTTATCCTGGATATAAAACGCACCCTGAACAGGTGTTACGTTATAATTTTCTCCGTAACCGTACCGATCTGTCCCATCATAATTCACGAGGTCGTAATCTTTATATTCGAGGCCGGTGCCGATTTTGTGGTTGTTTGTAATCTGATTTGTGTAGTCTAACCGGAAGGTTGTCGTTATTTTTTTATCGTAGTGCCAGTTATTCCGGTTATAGGTAAACCCACTAGACCCTGGAAAATAATATCCATTACTGATATCTCCAGCACTCACGACCGCATCCCAAGGCAACCATTTGCTTAAACCATTGGCAAGATTATTGGTCGCAGCATTTCCCGGCAGACCATATTCGCGCAGGTAATCATAAACCTCGTCCGATGACGGGCTTTCGCCAATCTGGTTTACAAACTCCTGGTAAGTAATCGGATCCAAGCCATTTTGGGTAAACACATCCCCATTAGATTCTAACAAATTGTTGTACTGGGATTCCCAATCTGACTGGCCCCAGGCATTATTTTCGGATTCATCGATAAATTGATTCCGATTATTATCATGGAACAGATCTGATTCACCGTCGTCAAGTTTTCCATTGCCATTCAGGTCTTCACCGGGATCCAGCACGCCATTATAGTTCCTGTCCTCGTTTACCTTTTCAAGTACGTTTCCCTTGTTTTCTGTCATGTACCGGCTGATGGTCACATCGTAATAGGATTTTTCATTCAGCGTATGCGTGAAATTAAAGGCGATTTGGTTTGAATTCTGGTCAAAGACGGGCAACCTCTTCAACATATCGTAACTGGTTATACTGGCATCCCGGTTAATGTCCTCGGAATCAATTGAGCCGTTACCGTTCAGATCTTCGCCGGGATCCAACATACCGTTCATATTTTTATCTTCAGTATCCAGCTGATCGTTGCCATACCAACCCAGGGAATCATCAAAAAGTTCGTTATTCCTAAATAGTGGCAGTTTGTCTTCAGTCCAGATCTGGCTCCATTCGTGGTTATAACCGCCCTCTTGATCGTTTACATTATATAAACCAGAGAGGTTGAATTTTAAATTATCGGTTGGACGAAATGTAATTTTTCCGTTTACGCTGTTCTGGACGTAACCATTATTCCGAAACCGTCCGTTACTGTCGTCCAGCTCACCCGCAATAAAAAAGTTGAGCGTAGAAGGAATAATCGGTCCGCCGAGCGAGAATTCGGTTATCCGTTTTTTATACTGATCGGTCATTCCTGACATAAGGCTGGAATTCAACGCGCCATAATCGCTCGTGGTATAACGCAACCGGCCGGTAAACTGATCGGATCCCTCTTTTGTTACCACATTCACAATACCGGACTGAGCGTTCCCGTATTCAGCACCAAAACCACCGGTAATCACCGTTTGTTCATCCACAGAAAGCACCGGAATACTACTGTCATTCGGGTTTCCCGTTAGCGGATCCTGGAGGGAAACACCGTCCACCATATAAACAGTTTCCTGGGAACGTCCACCGCGGAAATGCACGGTTCCTCCATCGTTTACTGCTCCGGCCCCTATACCAGCGGCCCCCTCGATGGACTCAACCGGCATGTCGAGCATATCATCAGAGGAAACTATGCGCCGGCTGGCGGTCATATCTTTTTGAATCATGGGACGTTCTGCCTCTATTACAACCTCTTCCCCGGCAATCGCCTCAGTTTCCAAAGTAAAATCAAGTGTCCGTGTCAAATCAGCCTGGATCCGAACATTCGTCTGGCGAACCGTTTTATATCCAATAATTTGCGCTTTGACCGTATAAGTGCCCACAGGCACTCTCAGAATAAAATACTCACCCTTCGCATTCGTTGCCGCACCAAGATCAGTGCCTTCAATTATCACATTTACACCTGGGAGCGGCTGTCCAGATTCATTGTCAACAACTGTACCGGCGAGCTTACCGGTACTGGCGGCGAATATACTGTATGGTATTGCGAACAGCAGGAATATTGTTCCGAGCTTTTTCAGAATGCTCATTTTCTCCTCCCCAATGGATTTGATACAAAATATAAATGAACTCACAAATAAAAATATTTGCGAGTTCATCCGCAAACGAATGTTCGTATTTTTATTTGCAATTTTACGCAATCAGAGCATCAATCAGATACGCAGATTTTAATAGGGTTGGATACGTAAGTCAAGCGTTTTGTAAGATATACTACAAGCGTTTTGTAGGATATACTAATGGTGTTTTACTAACACTATTGGCAACAAAACGTGGATTACGCGCCCTTGCGCATTGGAATGAGTTCCGGTGTAGCCTTCCCTTCGACGACCTCTTTTGTGATTACACAGGTGCCGACATCCTGCCGATCCGGCAGATCGTACATGATATCCAGCATCACGTTTTCCAGCACTGACCGCAGAGCCCGTGCGCCGGTTTTACGCTTCATGGACTTCTCCACGATGGCTTCCAGGGCATCCTCCTCGAAGGAGAGCTCGATCCCGTCCATCTCAAACAGCTTTTTATACTGTTTGACCAAGGCATTTTTCGGCTGCTGTAGGATGGTCATCAGGGCATCCTTGCTGAGTTCTTCCAGAGATGCCACGATGGGCAGACGTCCGACCAATTCCGGGATAAAACCGTACTGAAGCAGATCCGCCGGTTCCACATTGGCCAGCAATTCGGAGATTTCAATCTGTCCCGGGTTTTCCATATCCACGTCAAAGCCCATGGACTTCTTCCCGATGCGTCGCCGGACAATATCGTCCAGATGGTCAAATGCGCCGCCGCAGATGAACAAGATGTTCCGGGTATCAATATTGATAAGGTGCTGCTCCGGATGCTTCCGTCCGCCTTTTGGCGGTACGCTGGCGGTGGTACCCTCCAGCATCTTTAGCAGCGCCTGCTGGACACCCTCCCCAGAAACATCCCTGGTAATTGAAGCATTGGCGTCCTTCCGGGCGATCTTGTCCACTTCGTCAATGTAGATAATCCCGCGCTCGGCCTTCTTGACATCGTAGTCGGCAGACTGCAACAGCCGCACAAGAATGTTCTCCACATCCTCCCCGACATAACCTGCCTCGGTCAGCACCGTGGCATCCGCGATGGCGAACGGAACTTCCAGGAATCGCGCCAGCGTCTGGGCGATGAGTGTCTTCCCAGTCCCGGTGGGGCCGACCATCAGAATGTTACTCTTCTCCAGCTCCACCTCGTCGAACGGCGTGTAGTTCTGGATACGCTTATAGTGGTTGTAGACCGCCACGGAGATCGACCGTTTGGCGTTTTCCTGGCCAATCACATACTGATCCAGCTCCTGCTTAATCTGCTGGGGTGTCGGCATCCCGACGCGGCCCTTTACGCTGGTGGACTTCAGATCATCCTTGATAATATCGATGGCATGCAGCACGCAATGCTCACAGATATATACGTCGGGGCCGGAGACCAACGTTTCGACCTCCGAAGCGCTTCGTCCGCAAAAGCTGCAGTAATACTGATGTTCGTTTTGAGACTCTTGTGGTTTATCGGAATCCATTCGTCACTTGGGCCTTATTCTTCAGCTTTCTCGGTTTTGAGCTCCCGCTGTTCCAGGATATTATCGACCAATCCGTATTCCATGGATTCGTCAGCGCTCATAAAATAGTTACGATCGGTATCTTTGGACACCTTGTCCACGTCCTGGCCGGTCAATTCCGCCAGAATACCGTTGAGTTTCTTCTTCATTCCAAGGAGTTCCTTGGCGTGGATTTCGATATCACTCGCCTGACCTTCTACACCGCCCCACGGCTGGTGAATCATTACCCGGCTGTTAGGGAGCGCCGACCGCTTTCCTTTGGTCCCCGCGGCTAACAGGACGGCGCCCATACTGGCCGCCTGCCCCACGCAGGTCGTGGCGATATCCGGCTTGATGTAACGCATGGTATCGTAGATACCCATGCCAGCCGTCACGCTGCCGCCGGGAGTGTTGATATACATCTGGATGTCCTTTTCCGGATCGTCAGCTTCCAAAAAGATCAGCTGCGCGATTATCAGGCTCGATACGTTATCGTTTATGGGGGATCCCAGAAAAATTATTCTCTCTTTAAGCAGACGGGAATAGATGTCATACGCCCGTTCCGAGCGCCCGGTCTGCTCAACGACCATAGGTACGTACATTTATTTCAACTCCTCAGCCACCGAACCGGCTTCATCTACCGCGGACTCTGCTGCCCGTCGGGCTTCCTGTTCCTGCCGTGCTTCGGTAGTCGTCTTTCGTGTTTCGTCAATTTCAACAAATGATTTGATGTGATCCATTACTACATCGTCCAGTAAATCTTCCTCAATCCGCTGGCGATATTGCGGATTCTTGTACAGGTTCTTTACCGCCTCCCGATTCTCTTCGGGATAGTTATCCAGCACCTCATCGATTCGCGCTTCCACCGCTTCCTCTTCGACTTCCAGATCTTCTGCTTCGATTATCTGCTTTTTGATGAGCTGCCACTTGAGATTAAAGATGGCATCGGTACGATAGTTCTGCTTAAACGCCTCCTCATCGATTTCCGGAGGCTGCCCTTCCTGTTCTCGCTGACGCTTCACGTCCTCTATGAGCATATCCAGGTAGTTATCAACCATCGACTCCGGCACTTCCACCTCGGAATTGGTCACGAACTGGTGCGCAATCTTCTGCTGGAGCTGGTTATTGGCATCATCATCCAACTGGGACTGGATATTTTTCTGAATTTCCGTCCGCAGTTCATCGTACGTTGACGATTCGCCTTGCACATGCTCCGCGAACTCGTCGTCCAGTTCCGGGAGCTTCTGCTCCTCTACCTTCTTAATATCGGCATCATAGTACTCAACTTCACCTTCGGTGGCTTCTTCATCGAGGACGATGCGCCTGGTGTCACCCTTTTTCGCGCCCTGGAGGCGCTCCAGATTATCGCCGCCGAACACACCATCCCCAAGTTTGATGTATCGATCTTCCACTTTCTGTCCGATGATGGGAGTGCCGTCGGGTTCCACACGTTGGAGATCGACCAGAACGAGGTGTCCCTCTTCCGCACCATCTTCGATTTCTTCCATCTCCGCGTGTCGTTCCCGGAGATCGTCCAGCGCCTGATCCACATCGGCCGGCGTGGAATCGTAGGCGGTATGCTCAATTTTGAAGCCGTCTTTGTATTCAAAAATTTCAACTTCCGGCTCCACCTCGAACCGCGCGGAAAAGGTCAGCGGCTGGCCTTCCGAGAACTCCAGATCCTCAATAGTGCCCCGGTTCACCGGCTCATCGTCGATCTCGTCCAGCGCCTTCCGGTAATAATCGTCGATGGCATCGGCGGCGAACTGATACTCAATCTGCTGCCCGTGTTTCTGCTTCACCACCTGCTTCGGAACTTTCCCCTTGCGGAATCCGGGCATTTCCAGCTCGCTCCGAAACTCCTGGAAGGTCTCCTGAAACTCATCTTCAATCTCTTCCCACGGGACTTCAACCGTCATGACCCGTTCATAATCTTTTTCGCCCGTCTCTACGTTGACTTTCAAGGATCAAATCCCCCAGTTATGCAGTTAATTTATCACGATCAAAAAAGTAGCGACGGCCTCAGGCAAGATCAATCAGTTATTAACGGCAGTGTTAACGTGTTTGAGTGTTACTGTGTTATAGTTGTTCGGTGTCAACCGTCACACGTCTTCATTCTTTACTTGAGTCTGCTCTAAAAAGGGCTGAAGCCCTTCTCTTTTACTATATACCCTTATTTACCCCGGCATAAATGCCGGGGCTATTCATATTCTTCTTATTTTTCATTAGCAACTTAAATTACCAAGCGGTAATGTGCTTTTTAGAGTACACCCTTACTTTCAATTCCTAATTCCACTATATGGATGATGTGAGCACACTTCGACATTGGACATTCTGCGGTTTCGTATTTCAGCCATCCCTGGCGGGATTTGGAGAATTGGTATTGCCGCAGAATCCCACCAATGGCGGTTGACAACAACACAACTCCATCCCTTGGTCCCTTCCTCTTCGGAAGAGGAAGGGAGAACAAACCCGTTTAGCATTGGAGGCGCGTCTCTCCCTCTCTTTGAAGAGAGGGAGAACAAGAGGGTGAGTTGTGTTGCTCCTCGCTTTCTCCTACTATAACCAATATCTAAACTTTCTCACACCATGGAGAAGCGCAAATCTTCACGATAACTCTATAACACAGAAACACTCTAACACTGCCGTTAATACAACATCACATAAATCACCACGCCGGTGACTGAGACGTACAGCCAGATCGGCAGCGTCCACCGGGCGATCCTCCGATGTTTGTCAAATCGCTCGCGGAGTGCCCTGAAAAGTGTGATGAGTGCCATCGGGACAATCGCAGCCGCCAGGATAATATGGCTAATCAGGATGGTAAAATAGACGGGACGAATCCATCCTTCACCGGGAAACGGAGTCGAACCGGCATTAGCGTGATAAATAAGATAGGAAATCAGGAACAGCGCGGACATCCCGAATGCCGCGAGCATTACCTTTTTATGGGCACGCCATTTCCCCTGCCGGATAAGAATATATCCAACGGTGAGGAGTACGGTACTGATCCCGTTCAGCGTCGCATTCACCGCTGGAAGATTTTCGTAACCCATTACAACTCTCCACTCATTAGTCGCCCTGCTGCCGTATCCTTGTCAATACCACCGCTCCCAGAAATGTCCCCAGCGCAAATATGGCGGTAATAATCCACGACGCCATCATAGGCTCGCTTCCGGCATACAGGATGCCGTGTATTAAGTTCACACCATAGGTCATCGGATTCACTACCATAATCCAGGAGAGCCACGCCGGGAGTCCCTCCGCCGGGAAAAACGCTCCGGAGAGCAGCCACATGGGAATCAGCAGCAGATTCATAATGGAATGAAACCCCTGGGTGGAGTCCATCCGCCAGGCGATGAGGTAGCCCAGTCCGGTCAGTGCAAACGCCATGAGGATCAACGCCGCTCCGAGGAGCAGAATGTTTACCAAAGAAATGTGGATTCCAAGAAACGGGATAGCCACCAGCAGAAGCAACGCCTGGATCATTGCCAAGGTCGTTCCGCCACCGATTTTGCCAAGAACGATGCTGCTCCGGGGAATGGGCGCCACCAACACGGATTGTAGAAATCCGGAATTGCGATCTTCAATGATTGAGATAGTGGAAAAGATAGCCGTGAACAGAATTATAAGTGCAAGAATGCCGGGGTAGAGATATACCAAGTACGACATCTCTCCCATGGATGCTGGGAGCTTGAACATGCCACCGAGTCCGCCACCCAGCAGGAACCAGAAGAGTATCGGTTGCCCCAGGGCTCCGAACAATCGGCTCCTGTCACGAACGAACCGCAGAATTTCCCGCCACCAGAGAGAGAATGCCGGCATCCAGAGGCCCGGTTGCTGATTATATTGCATCGGAGACATCCCCTGACTGATTTTCCCCCTCTTCAAACCGGTGTCCGGTGAAGTGGAGAAAGACATCGTCCAGCGTCGGCTGGCGGACAGCAATGCCCTGGATTTTTCCGGACAGTTTTTCCATCAACTCCGGAATCAGGCTGTGTCCGTCGGCACGCTCGAACAGAATTGTACCGTCCACACTATCACTATCGATATCATATTCCGAATGCAGTACATCCCGGACAGATTCTGACTGATCCGTCTGGATCTCCACCAGTTCGCTGCCGATTTCCGCCTTGAGGGGTTCTGGCTTACCCCGGACGACAATTTCGCCCCGGTCAAGAATTCCGATGGAATCGCAGTGCTCCGCCTCATCCATGAGATGGGTTGTTACCACAAACGTAATACCTTGCTCCTGATTCAATTTTTTGATAATGTCCCAAAGATTTCGCCGCGCACCAGGATCCAGTCCGGTACTCGGCTCGTCCATGAAGATAATCTGTGGCTTCGTCAGCAATCCCTTGGCAATTTCCGTCTTTCGACGCATCCCTCCGGACAGATCCTCCACCCGATCGCCATTGCGATCGGATAACCCAAGCTGTTCAAGCAATCTCCTGATCTGTTCCTTCAACTTTTCACCGCTCAGACCGTGGCACCATCCATGGTGACGCAGATTTTCGTAAACGGAAAGCTTGTCATCCAGGCTGGGATGCTGAAATATGACTGCGAACCGGGAACGAGCCGCGTCTGGTTCTTCCTTCAGATCAATGCCTGCCATTGAGAGCTCACCGGATGACGGCAGCATATTTGTGGAGAGTATCTTGAATAGCGTGCTCTTGCCGCCTCCGTTCGGTCCGAGCAGACCGTAGATTTCACCTTTGTCCACGGTAAAGGAGACGTCATCCAATGCTGTTAACGTATCATATCGGTGGGTAACGTGAGAGACGCGGATAACAGGGGCTGGATTCATAGCACTATAATGTAATAAAGAGGGGGGATAATATTAACCGCATCTGTGTTTATTAAGAAGTGTTATTGTGTTCGGGTGTTCGGGGTGTTCGGGTAAAGATAAGAGGAGACTTCAGAAGTAGTGGAGAAAAACTTGAGTACACACACCGGGAGGAGTCCCTTCCGGGAAGCACCTGAACACTTTAAAACTACCGTATCAAACAACGATCTTGTCCGCCATCATGAGCAGCAGCACCACCGGTAAATAGATAATTGACGCCCAGAGCGCCCTCCTGGCATTGGCATTCGTTGTGGCGTTGGCCATAAAAATATTTATTCCAAGGAAGGTAATGCCGGCAGCAAATGCGCCAACAAAATAGACCATACCGGTGAGTCCCGTCGCCGAGGGGATAAGACTAATCACCAACAGCGCCGCCGAATAAATCATCATCTGGCGCCCTGTGAGTTGCCTCGAATTTTCCAACACCGTCAGCATGGGAAATCCACCGCGGGCGTAATCCTTGCGGCAGATCCAGGCGATGGCCAGGAAGTGCGGCAGCTGCCAGGTGAAGAGAATCGCAAAGAGAATCCACGCTTCGAATGAGATATGGCCGGTGGCCGCCGTCCATCCGCCAACCGGCGGCAGGGCCCCTGGAATAGCGCCAACCAGTGTTGCCATGGGTGAGACTTTTTTTAGTGGAGTATAAATCAGCACATAACAAATCCAGGAAATGACAGCTAGCACAGTCGTAATCGTATTGACAAAAAACCAGAGATAGCCGAGCCCTAAAAGCGATGTCGCCGCTCCGAACAGGATAACTTCCCAGACATGCATTCGTCCACTGGGCAGGGGACGATTTTGGGTGCGCTGCATCCGGGCATCTTCGTTCCGCTCCAGCCAGTGGTTGAACGCGCCGCCACCGCCGGCGACCAGTCCGGTGCCGATAACGGTGTGAATCAATAGTGCAATATCAACATGGCCAGCTGAGCCGAGATAAAAACCAGCCAACGCCGTTACCATAACCAGCGTGGTAATGCCCGGCTTCAGCAGATCAACAAAATCCTGCAATCGCTGCCGGACGGCCACTCGCGGTATCGATTTTGAAGATATTTGTGTTTTCATATGTTCAGCGTTCCGCCATCAAGAAATTTATATCGTTGAATTATGAGAAATATTGTCCTTTTTTCCAAATTATATTTCCCTTTTAGTGTCCAATTGTTCCACGCAGGTGCCTTGATGCAAAAGGGGACAGAAAAAACCAGGTCAAATACATCCCTACGTGAGAAATTTCGAACTCGCACTTCTCATTAAGGATGATGGTCTTTCATAACGGTCTTAAATATTGATTCTTTAAAAAAACGAGTTCCTACTTGGGTGCTCACACACGAAGTCCGGGAAAAGACTATTCGCGAGATTTGCTCCATTGGCCAATGCATGAATAGCCCAGTCTCCTCAGGACGAGGAATAGTAGAAAATAAAAGCCTCAACAGGGCGCGTGCGCCGTTTTATTACCCGTTTTTTCTTGATAAAAAACGGGTAGAAAAAATCAAGGAAACTCAGAACTCGCACATAATGGTACTAATCATAGTCTTTTGTAAAAGACTATTTTTTGGTACTTCATGCTAATTAGAGTTTATTCGGGTGCTCAGACACTGAGTTTCCGATAAAAAACGGAATATAAATTTCGTACTAGTTGAGTCAGTAAGTCGACCGGCTTTGAATAAGATTCAAAGGCTATTGTTTTATTATTTGGCCTTGTTGTTAGTTTTGGGCACCGCTTCAACGAACGAAGGACAGGCAGAACCAGCTGTCTGACCGAAGGGAGTTCTGGTTCTGCCCCGAAGTGAGTTGAAAAGCGGTCAAAATTAACAACACCGCCTTGATTTTTCCCCTTTTTCATCAAGGAAAAAGGGAGCTTGAAATTATCCAAACCGCTCCGCCAACACCTTAATATCCGATTTCAGCGCCTCAATACTCGCGTCCTCCAGGCTGTTGTAATAGCCGCGGATTTCCCCTTTCGGATCAATCAATACGAATTTGGTGCTGTGTCCCATAGGAAAATTGCCGCCGAGCATGAAGCCGTCCATAGAGACTTTCCGCACGCTGTCAATCGGCGCCCGGAGAAAATTCCAGCGATCATCGTTCACGCCGTGTCGCTTGCCGTAGGCTTTCAATGCCTCCAGCGTATCTCTGGCCGGATCAACCGAGATAGAGACAAATTGCAGCTGCTCCGCATTTGAGTACTGGGTATAGAGCTGGGACATCTTCGAACTCATGATCGGGCACGGGCCCTCACAGTTAGTAAAGATAAAATCCAGCACCGTTATCTCGCCCATGATCTCCTCGGTGCCAAACGGATCACCATCCTGGTTCACAAATTCAAACTGCGGGATGTCCCCATACGATGGGAGATCAGCGCGGGATCGATGCGCCTGATTAATCACCACCCATGCTACGATGGCGAGGATGAGCACAATACTGAATCCCCAGACGAAAACAACAGGTAACGAACGTTTACTGCTCATATCTATACTCCTTTTTACGTAATGCTGAAAACAGAATTAATAACACTCCGACAAACAGGCTGGCTGTCCAGAGATGGTAGAGCTGTAACAGATCCGGGAGCCCAAATCCAATGAGAATTCCGCCGATGACAATCTGTGCCGATACGAGGATTACCATAATCTTCCAGCCGTAACCCACGAGAGGCGACGGATTCTCGCTTCCCTTGCGGAGCCTGTCCGCCACGAACCAGGTGGCACCGGCAACAGCGACACCGAGTAATCCGTGAATATAATTTAGCGGATCGGACTGGTTGAGCAGACCAAAGTCGGACATCAGCGGAAACCGATTCGCGGCGTGGGCGATGGCTGAACGCACCTGCGTCCCAAGGATGATTTGCAGGATGGCGGCGCTCCACAGCCATGCTATCCAGTTATGCGCACCTTCCGGATATTTCGATTGGGCTTCGGCGTCCGGGTTCTCCAGGTAGTACGCCTGCTGGCTCACGTAAATCATCAGACTCACGATAACAAACGCCACTACCATGTGGATTGTAATCATGAACGGTTCCAACGCGGAGGCCACCACCTGGCTCCCCTGCCATCCCTGGTAAGCCACCAATAGCGCTGCCGCCATCGACGGATACAAAATTTTCTTCTGGTCTCGGAAAATCTTGATTGCGAGGATCGCCGTTGCCAAAATGAGCAATCCTATCACTACGCCGACCAGACGGTTTATGTATTCGATCCATGCCAGCGTAAAATTGAAAAGTGCCGGATCGATGCTAGCGGGGAGCTGACTGGCATCCGTCGGCGGGATCCAGCGGCCGAAACACTTGGGCCAGTCCGGGCAGCCGAGTCCTGCGCCGGAGACGCGTACTAATCCTCCAACGAATATTAACAGATACGTGGCAATGGTCGAGGTGACGGCAACTCTGCGGAACCGGCGGATTTTGTTCGTCATAATTGGACTTTCCTAGTGTAGATAATCATCGCCTAATTTTACAATACGGGAGGTGAATATTCATCCTGAATAGTGAATTTTTCCATAATATTCTGTATGTGATTCAACCTTCAAAGTTTTTGTAGAACCTTGCGTAATACTTTTGGTATCCCTCCTTTTGACTGGCGCAAAAGGAGCAAAACGCCTTGGCGATGTTTTCAATTTTGACCGCTGAACTCACTCGCGTTGGGCGAGAACCGGAACTCCCTTCGGTCAAACAGCCTGTTCTCGCTTTCCATCGCTCGTTCCCGCGGTGCCCAAAATTGAAAACAAGGCCAATAAACAGCAATGCAATTATAAGAATATTCCGGATCGACGGGTTTGTTTTAAACGGAAACTCAGTGTTTGAGCACCCGAGTAGAATTCTATATACTCCAAATTCCGTGCGCAGTATTGTATGAAAGACCACGGTTCGATTTATAGGTGCGAGTTCTGAGTTTCCTTGATTTTTTCTGTCCCCTTTTTCATCAAGGAAAAAGGGGACGTATAAAAATGTAAGGGGCGTTGGGGCTCTTAATTTTTTATCCTCTCAGTCCCCCGGGCTAAAGCCCGGGGCTATTCATCTACCGCCACTACGGGGCTAAATATTTCCCGGAGACTCAGTGTCTGATCCTGACGGGTCGGGAGAGTTCTAAGTTTCTCCCGTGGGGATCCCTTTGGGGCAAGCCCTTTTGGGTACTTTTAATGGCCAAGTGTTCCATACAAGCGGGGCTGACAAAAGTACCAACATATTTGAAATTCCTATATAATCCCCCTTTTGGCTTGATCCAAAAGGGGGAGAAAAAATCAAGGCTGCCAAGATAATATTGGTATCGGCTGCAATGGTCTCCGGGCCGAAACCAGAAACTCGCTTCGCTCAAACAGGCTGGTTTTGGCTACCTCCAACCATTGGCCGATAGAGCAAAATTATCTTGGAGGCCATTAGTAAATGTTTTCTTGTGGTTTTATTCGGAAACTCAGTGTCTGAGCACCCTAGTAGAAATTGCATGAGTTAATACTTCCTATAATCCAATGTTATAAAAGACCATGCCCATTTATAGGAGTGCGAGTTCTGAGTTTCCTTGATTTTTTCTGCCCGTTTTTTATCAAGAAAAAACGGGCAAAGAAAAGAAGAAATTTATACTGGAAAAGCATCAGAAATAATGCGGTGAATTAATGCCCGGAATTTTCGGAGTGCGAACTCCCGGAATCACTCACAGTTGTATCACCCGCCGCCTCAACACCGTGCCCGGCAGCACCGGAATCGGCCGGGGCGGTTTGGTAGATCTGCGCGTCCTGCTTATACGGCTTTCCGACCTGCTCGTAAATATCTCCACGACGCAGCGTGTCAAACAGCGTAATCACGATAAAAATAGCCAGCATCAGGATCGACATGATGAAGATGGTAAGATACAACTTATCATCATAGAACAGGTGCATAAAGATCAAAGCGACGAGTGTTGCTTTGGTCGCAGCAATCCCCATGGCGATGACCATGTTAAACGGCCCGAAATCCACATAGGAGACCGCGACGGTCACGGCGGTCAGGAACAGCAGCGCTGCGGCAACACCGAGATAGACCTTCAGCGGGAGTATGTGCGTATCGTGTGATTTATCCGAAGTCATATCGCTATCCTATGAGATAAAGTAACGGGAACAGGAAGATCCAGATGATGTCCACCAGGTGCCAGTAGAGTCCGACCATCTCCACCGGCGTATGATATTCGGCCGAAAACTCGCCCTTCTTGGTGCGCCAAAGCACCCAACCGATTGCCAGGATTCCAAAGATAACGTGGAGCCCGTGCAATCCGGTCATGGCAAAATAGACGCTGAAAAAGATGTGTGGGTTCGTCCCTTCGATTCCGGTGTACGTGTAAAACTGTCCCGGCAGCTGTCCCAGATGAAACTTATGCTCGTATTCGAAATATTTGATGACCAGGAAGACCACAGCCAGGAGAATCGTTGTAGCCAGGAACCACATGGTTTTCTTTTTTTCGTTCAGCTGGATGCTGCGGATGGCCAGGGCAATCGTCAGCGAACTCACAATCAGTACGACTGTATTTATACCACCGAGGACACGATTTAAGTGCTCGTGTGCATTAATAAACATCTCCGGATTCCAGGCGCGGAAGAACACGTAGAATCCGAACAGTCCGCCGAACAGCAGTATCTCCGTCAGCAGAAAGATCCACATGCCGAGCTTGGCTGACTCGCGCTGCTGCTCCGCATCACTGAAGTGATGCTGCAGAAATGCCGGTCTGTCGCCTCCGTGACTCATGCTTCCCCGCTGTATTTATCTGGTTTGACCAGCACCTTATCGTGATCGTACGGGCCGTGCTCTATCTTTGGCGTCTCCTCAAAATTGTGCGGTGGCGGCGGTGAATCGATCATCCATTCCAGCGTCAGCGCGCCCCAGGGATTCTTCCCGGCTTTGCGCCCCCATTTCATCGCATGGATCAGTACCACAGCCATGACCACCAGGCCGAGCGCCAGAATCCATGAGCCGGTGGTCGACACCACATTCAGCATCTGATATTTATCCGGGTACAGGAAGTAGCGCCGCGGCATGCCCTGAGTTCCTGCAATAAACTGCGGGAAAAACGTAAGGTTGAATCCCAGGAAAACCAGGAGTGCGGAAATCTGTCCCCAAGCCTCGTTGTACATCCGGCCCCAGATTTTTGGCCACCAGTAGTAGAGGCCGCCAAAGAAGGCCATAATCGTTCCACCCATCATCACATAATGGAAGTGCGCCACGATAAAATAGGTATCCGTGAGATGCACATCGGTCGCAGTGGCCCCGAGGAAGATTCCCGTCAAACCGCCAATGGCGAACGTAAAGAAAAAGGTCAACGTAAACAGCATAGGCGTCTCGAAGGTGAGCGACCCTTTATACATGGTACTCACCCAGTTGAACATCTTGACGCCCGATGGAATTGCCACCAGGAAGGTCAGAAAAGAAAATATCAGCGTGGCATACTGCGACTGCCCACTCACGAACATGTGGTGCCCCCACACGCCGAAGCTCAGAAAGGCGATGGCCACACTGGAATACGCGATAGCTTTGTATCCGAAAATTTTCCGATGGGAAAAAGTTGAAATCAGTTCGCTGATCACGCCCATCCCCGGAAGAATCATAATGTAGACCGCCGGATGCGAGTAGAACCAGAAGAAGTGCTGGAACAGTACCGGATCTCCGCCCATGGCAGGATCAAAGATCCCGATTCCGAACGCCCGTTCCAGGATGAGCAGCACTAACGTAATTCCCAGCACCGGCGTGGCCAACACCTGGATAATTCCCGTGGCATAGAGTCCCCAGACGAACAGCGGCATCTTGTACCAGGTCATCCCCGGCGCCCGGAGTTTATGGATGGTTGCGATAAAGTTGATTCCCGTAAATATCGATGAGAATCCCAGGATAAAAACGGCCAGTACCATGGTGATGACAGCACCACTCGCCTGTGTACTATACGGCGTATAGAACGTCCAGCCTGTGTCCACAGAACCCGCAATAATGGCATAGATGGCCAGCGCCGCACCAGCAATATATACGTACCAGCTGGCGAGATTCAGCCGCGGGAACGCCACATCTTTGGCGCCAATTTGAATCGGTAGAGCAAAGTTGCCCAGAATCGCCGGCACCGATGGGATGATAAACAAGAAGATCATGATGGCGCCGTGGAGGGTGAAAACCTGATTGTAGGTATCAGCCGTCATCATATCCGCGCCGGGACTGAGCAGCTCCAACCGAATCGAAAGCGCTAATATCCCGCCGAACAGGAACATGGCCATCACCGAAAAGAGATACAGAATCCCGATCCGCTTGTGATCCATCGTGAACAGCCAGGATTTAATCCCCCTGGCTACGTTCAGATAATTTACTTTTTCCTGTGTATTCTCTGCTGTGGTTGCAGTGCTCATTCTGTTTGCTCTTCTTCTGAGGCTTCACTCATATCTTCAACTTCACTTAACGATTTCAGATAAGCAATAATCCCATCGATCTGACGCTCGCTTACCAGTCCCTGGAACGTGGGCATCACCGGCTGGAATCCCTCTACCACTTTTGCCTTCGGCTCCAGAATCGATTCCCTGATATAGTTTTCGTCAACAGTCACTGTTGACCCGTCTTGCAGTTGTACCTCATGACCGTAAGCGTTTTGAAATGTCGGGCCTACGTTGGGACTCCCATCGATGGAATGACAGGTGTTGCACGCCCGGCTGGTATAGACCTGCTTCCCGACCTGCTCCAGCGACATCCCTTCGCCGCCTTCAACGCCGGCGCCTTCCAGGAACGAAGCGTACTGTTCCTGCGACACGACCCGGACGGTTGCGAGCATTTCGGAGTGGCCCTTGCCACAGAACTCTGCACAGTAGAGATCGTATTCGCCCGTGTTGGTCGCCTCGAACCAGGCAATGGTATATCTGCTGGGCAGCACGTCCTGCTTAATCCGGAATTGCGGGATGTAAAAGCTGTGAATCACATCCTCCGACGAGAGCGTCAGTTTTACCGGCTGATCCACCGGTACCACGAGTTCATTAATACTATTTGACCCATTGGGATAATCGAACAGCCACATCCACTGGCGCCCGGTGACCTTAATTTCGATGGCATCTCTGGGGACAATCTGCATCTTCATGTAGGTTTTAAATCCCCAGACGAAGACGATGACCACCAGGATAATCGGGATGATCGTCCAGATGGCCTCGAGCTTAATGTTGTAATCGATGTGCGAGGTGGCTTCCTCTCTGCCCTCGCGGCGTCGGTACTTCATGATGAAATAGATGGAAAGTCCGACCACCAGCAGGAAGAAAAAGACCGAGGCCCACAGGATAAAGTAAAACAGGGCGTCCACTTCGCCGGCAATGGTCGACGATCCCTGCGGCATCCAAAATGTTCCGGTTGTGTCCATTTACACCTTTTCCTGTACCTCTTCTCTTACAACTTCCTGTTCTCTATACTCCTGCGGATCCTTGTGCTTTTCCCGCCACCAGAAGACGCCGAGCACCGAGCCGAGAATCACGACCGTCAGCGCTCCGCCAAGCTTCATCACGTTTTCGGCCACCAGGACATACCCATCTGCGTCGGGGTTGTACTGGTAACAGTACAGCAAAACCTTATCCGTAATCGTGCCGACTTCGCCTTCCGATCCCTCAGTGAGTGCCAACCGGAGATTCTTTTTCTTAAAATTAATGCCATAGAGATAGCGGGAGATTTTGCCTTTTTCAGTCAGCACGTATGACACGGCCGGATGGGCGTAAATATCCTTGTCTTCCACGTAGTAATAATTGAATCCAAGGGCGTCGGCCAGCTTTTTGGATTGACTCTCTTCACCCACCAGAAATGCCCAGTCATCACCGCTCACCTGCTTATCCAGCTGCTCCAGATAGAGATCGTGTTTCGCCTTGGCCAGCTCCGCCGTCTCCCGCGGATCGATACTCACCGTCACAATCTGATAATCTTTCCCCGGCGTCCATGAGAGACTGTCTACGGTCTTGCTAATACCATTCAATACCAGGGTGCAGAGCATGGGACATTCGTAATATGCCAGCGTCAATAATACAGGCTTATCCTTCCGGAAGTATTTTTCCAGCGTAACAGTATTACCGTTGTGATCGGTAAATTCAAGATCCAGTGGAATCGTTTCCCCGAGATGTTCGTCTACGTCTATCTTCTGGAGCTCCTGCGGATTCTTTGCCGAAATTTGTGCCGAAACGGGATCCGCAATCGCCAGAGACAGTATTCCAATCATCACAAGTGCGAGAGTTATCGGTCGATTCAACATTCTTGACCTCCTCCCGGTTTGGTCTCTGAAATTTTGAGTTATTCTATTCATATCGTAAGGCGTACTGATTTTCCCGTCAGTTGTTTCCCATAGATTGTTTCCGCCGCTGAAACGCCTCATCCGCCTCCAGCTTCATGGCCCGTTCAATCGGAATCCTATACACATTATTCGCGCTATCCACCACCGCGTACGAGTGGAGCATCTCCGCCTCCCGCTGGTGCAGCTGCTGCAACTTCTTCGAGCCCGGCTTCAGCACCTGCTCGTAATACAGATTCTCCTTACTTTGGATGAAGACGCTGTTCATCACCACGAACGCGACTGCCAGAAAGATGGCAATCCCGGCGACAATCGTCAAAATACGCGGAATATTGACGTCGCTCTGTTCGTAACCGGCCTGTAAACCTTCTTGTGTTGGTTGGTTTTCTTCAGTCATTTTTCAGTGTTATATGTTAGATATATTCGCGTTATTTACAGATCGTCTGGGTAAAAATAGTCGATTAATTGCTCCATCGGCGTCTTCCCCTCGAGGCCTTTATGCGGTTTCACCAAGTTATACCAATTCACCCAGCGCCGCAGTTCCTGTTTG
>JAIPJS010000026.1 GCA_021734025.1 Candidatus Neomarinimicrobiota bacterium | reverse complement strand
AAAAAACCCCCCCCCCCGCCACCCCCGGGCCCCTGCTTTTTCATTTGCTCTGATTTAACCGGCTATTCCATCAACTGAAAATCGTACCCGCTTAAGTCTTCTTCGGCCTCAAGTTCCACACCTGTGTAAGTTGTATCGGAACCGGAGTATCCTTCAGCCTCAGCGGATAAATCATACGTCCCTTCCGGTAGTGTCAACATATAGGCGCCGGTTGAATCGGTGACGGTAGCGGTGGTATCTTCACCTTCGACTGCATAGACTGACGCATTTTGGATTGCGGCGTCTGCCGAATCAACCACTGCACCGGAAATTGTCCCCGAGACATCCCGCTTAAACGCCTTGAACGTCGGTCGGAGCATGTAACCTACACCCGGGGCCATATGGACCGATTTCGCGGCGTTGAAGTCAAGATAGATTTCCACAACCTCATTCGCCTCGATGGTGAAATCTAAATTCAGCTTTACGCCGGTTTGCATACTGCTCGGAATAGTGAGTGCATGCATCTCGTTACCGATTTCAATGGTATTATCGCCGGATAACATTAACCGCATCTGGGTATAGTGACCGGTTTCCAGCGCCGTATCGACCAGCGTAGCTCTGACGCCGTTGACCAGGTCAAGAAAGTTGATCGTAGTATCGGGATGCGCCACGGTGATCCACCCCTCAGCTGAGTCTCCGTCCGCCTTATGGACTGCAACTGATTCAATGTCTAAATAGATACCTTCAGCATCCATATCCAACGGGGCGTCATAGGCTTGTACCCGCATCTGACCGGTCGTTCCCTTATTGCTATCCGTTGGCGAATCGCTACATGAAATTAAAAAGACCGCACTTAATACCATGATCGATATTGTTTTTAGAATTTTCATCGTTTCCTCCCTTTTTTGCTTCTTCTCATCATCGTCTGAGTTTCTTCCTCAACAAATTCTGCGATCATTGTACGGGCCGTATATTGGAATGTCCGTGAGTAGTCTCACACGGCGTGATACGCATCAAGTTGTTGTGTTTTATGTATTTATGCCGCGTGTATTTTTTGTAGTGATCGGAAAGATTTGGGGTAATGTCGGCTCAGGAGATCTTCAAAATTGTATCCCAGCGATTTACACAGACGCTGCATTCCGTCATATGAACCTCTTCGGTGCAGAAATACCACCTGCTTTGTTCTGTAATGGTAGACACGAACACGATCTCCTTCAATGGTAATTGAGAAATAGCCGATAGAATATCCACCGGAGTCTAATAAATGTTCCCAAATTGCTTTTGTTTTATTGTGCGATGTTATGTTCTTCATGGTTCATCCCTCCTAACCTCTGACAGATGAAAAAATGGAAAAATTTTACTGAGTTGAACGGTATTCCCGGGGCACCGTACCCCACGGGTCTCGAATATCTCCTGCATCATCCGGGAGAATCACGTCGCATGCTCCAGGATTATACCGGAACCGCGATTCATACACCACATCCTGCTGCCCAGTGTCCATAATCATCCTCACATCTTCGATAAACGAAATTTCCTGCCCGTCTTTTGAAAGGAGCATCACCGGGATGCCCTGTATCTGGTGAAAGTGCCGGACTGCCGATTTGATATCGTGGCGGGGATACCGCTTGAATATTGGTAATTCGCCAAGATTTTTCCCCTGGAATACAGTGCGCTCAGGATACCCTAACATCCGTTTGAAGTCTGTGTTTACGGTCAGGATTACTCCGTTTTCATCAGTCCGATAGGTTCCTGTTTTCATGGTTTATATTCCCCGGTTTTAATTTAAGAACCGATAGGATTCCATATCTTCGGTGACGAACTGCGTCCTGGTCGTATAATGATCTATCCGGATCCAGTGTTTGCCCGTCCAGACTTTTTGGTGGCTATCCCACATCACAAACATCAGCCACAATCTTCGGTATTGCGCCTTCAATGAGGCGTTTTGGGTCGTCATCTTTGAATAGAACTCCCGAAACCGATCAAACATGGCATCCGGATTTTTTCTGGTGTAATCCTGGAGCTGATCCACACGGGGCAGCCAGACGTAATACTGTCTGGTAAGCTGCCTGTTACAGATAGCGCCGTAGAAAATCTTTCCGAACCTGTCTGTCTTTTGTGCTGTGAAATTGTTGTCGTTTGTCCGGATCAGCGTGCCCTGGAACTCGTCACTTTCAATAGTCGAGACCGGATCACCAACCTCCGGAAACCAGTGCCCTTGTATTTCGTCTGCATCTTTACTCATTCGAATAAAATCTCGTGTTGGTTCCATTGTTTCCTCCCTTGTCCATACCGTATCCGGCAGAAGCCGGCAATTATTCAAAATAATTTTCTATACCGTTGTATCAGCAATAATAAATATGTCTGCCATCAAGTTGGCATCTGTGCCCACTCCCAGCGAGGTCCTGCTTAATACCCTGGATTCAATGGCGGTATAATAATCCTGATATGCTTCAATGATCGCCTCCGTTGAAATCGACAGAGCCAGTGATTCTGAAAGAGCGGCGCGTAAACCGTTCTCCCCCTCGATTTCCCCCTGAATATCTGCCATCATCGCTTCATCCACATCCAGGGTAAGCCGCAGCAGATCGATGACCGAGCTGTGATACGTGTTGAACGCCGACCGGATCTCTGCCAATGATGTTGCTGCGTCTATGGACGCATTCAGTTCCGTCTCCATAGCAGCCAGATCTGCCTCTACTGAATCCGACGTTTCCAATGTCGCAAATCGCGCTTCAACAGCCCGAGTCATAACCTCAGCCCTAAATTCCGCCAGAGCCTGGAGGTAGTCGAAGCGTAGGTTCGTGTTCATGCTGCCGGTACTCTGTATCATCGCGGAAAACGCCATAGCACGGCTACGGGCATAGTTACTGATGTCGATCCCGGCGTCACTATAAGCCCGGAGATAATTCCGGACAAATGTCCGGTGGCTTCCGGATGCAGAAGCTTCGGTTCCTGATTCGTACAATTTCTGGTCTAACTCTGCCTGCGCTTCGGATTTTGCCTGAGTAATCGCTCCAATTAATGCATCCGATTCCGAGGCAAAAAAGAGTTCGTGCTCTACCTTGAGTTCGGACTCTATGGCAGACGCCAGCTGGCTGACGGCCATTGCATCACCGTAAGCATGGGCAGCCACATCTGCATCAATCCGGTTCTGGATATCTGCGTAGGTCATCGCTTCTAGCTGATCGTACATTTTCATACGAAGGTATACATCCGTCTCCACGGTGGTTTCGCGGGTCAGCGGGGCTACATATGTTGTATGTTTATGTTCCACCGTTCCACTGACCACGGCGCGCCATTCCGCTGATCCTCTGGTCGCGACCACAACCAGATGTGGCTCATTTTCGATTTTCGTACGCAGGGTAAAATGACCATTTACGTCGGTATGGACCGTTTCACTGGAAACTGTTTCCAGCGATCCATCAGCGGTCACGCGAGCCAATATCACTGCCGTATCTTTGTCACCCGTTGCGGATTTGTTCAGCGTAGGGTCGGCCTCATCTGCAGCGACACGACCTTGAATTATTGAATAGTCCCCCTGGGAGACATTACTCGGATTGTTACACCCGGCTAATAATCCGACAACGACCATTCCCAGAATTCCAAACATCGCCAACTTTGTATATCTGTTTATTCCCTTCATCGTGATTCCCTCCGTTTGGGTTGACTGCGTTCTGCTATTAACAGAATCAACATTCATTCCAGAAAAACGGACAGGGTTTATATCAACATAAGTAGAATTATTACAGATACTTATAACAATTATAAATAAATAGCGTGTTTGGGCAGGTATTAAATGAAGTGTGTCAGTTGCTACACTGCAGCCGGTAACCCCTGAAGCTATCGCCGTTCCGGTACGTGTCACACATGACACATCTGTGTGAAGGCAGATACACAATTGCCGCATTTAAATCGATTGATTTATTTGTCGGGGTTTGAGTTGTGACTTGCGTCACCGGTTTATGAGAAAACGAGGAAATACAGAGCAGGAAGGGCTTCAGTTCCTCCGACTTTTACGAAAGAATATCCAGCAGTTGCACCTGAACAATTACGGTTTCTTCTGCATACGGGTGGTTCATGTCCAGCAGTACGTGATCGTCTTTCAAACCGACAATTCGATGGGGAGACATTTTGCCATCAGGCGCCCGGAACCAAACGACTCTGTCCTTCTCTATAGTGGTTCCTTCGGGCAATGCTTCTTTTGAAAACGGGATCACCAGGTTTTCACTCCGTGATCCGAATATCTTATCTCCGGACAACCGAATCTGCGCCTTATCACCAACCTGCATCCTCCGGATCACCTTATCAAACTCCCGCAGGTAATGTTCTTCGCCAACCGTAAACTGGAGTTTACGGTCTTTGGTCAACACATAATCCATCTGGGTTGGTGGGTGGACCGAATAGCTTATCATGACCTGATCACCCTCGGAAACTTCCGGTAATTTCGGGCTATCCGTTTGGACAGGATGTGCGTAGCTCCATTCGCTCTTCAATATATTATTCATGGGTTGGTCACTGCACTGGAGTAAAAAAACTGTTCCAAACAGCAATACACCTGTTATTATTAATCGTATTGCCAGCTGCTTCATTCTATGTCTCTCTTGCATAGGTTAAAATGGTTTTGATAAGTATACGGAGGCATTGCTGGTCGGCACCTGATGTGGTAACCGACCAGCAATGAGTCAACAGTTCGCAGACGTTACCTCCGGATCGAAGGTTCGTTCAGGTCGCTCTCCGGATTTTGGGCCTCCGGAAAGCTCCTCAGTTCATAATGCAACATATTATGCCCGTTCAAAGTATATCCTGTCTGCCCTCCGTGATTAATCCTGATACTTTGGGCCCGCGCCAGAGCATTTAAAAATCTATTTTGATCCATCGGGATCAGTGCCGGCGACAATTTTGTGTACCTTTCCGTCGGTAATCCTGACAGAATATAGGCCTGCTCGGTTGATTGATCGGTCGCCTCCGACTGGGTAACCCTCGTACTCAAGAGCGGTGGTGCATCAGACCGACCATCAATGGCTTCAGTTGTTGAACCCGAATGTGCCAGTATCAGCAATCCCAATCCCAGTGAGTACATCAACACAGATACGAGCACTTTTTTCATAGATTACCTCTGATTTGCAGTGACAAGAGTCATTGTTTCCGGAATAGTTGTAATATCTATTGTGTCATCGTTCAGGTTTCGAATAGGGGAGGTTTCCTGCGGCTCTCCTGAATACTGGTCTGCCAGTTGCCGGATTTCATCCATATCTTGCTGCATATTGCTATGCTGCACATTGCTAGTCACATCCGATTTGGCGGCTGGTTCCGTGGCCCGGGCTTCTCTGGAATTATCAGGTATTCCGGCAAGTGTCAAATCCCGGACCGTTTCGGGGATCACTGGCGCAACCTCCGCTTCGGTTCGGATATTTTCTAACACTTGCGCAAAGGTCACTGCCGACTGTCCCCCATATTTTCGCTTCAGGTATATATCTGTCGCAATTGTCGTTTGTTTAGTTATCGGACCAGTGGTATGGATTGTACCGGGTTCGAGTGTTACCGGGATTACCGTTTTCCAATCGCGGCCGTTCTTTTCCCCCCACACCACGAGTCCGGAAATCCCGGTTGAATTTGTTTTCACGCGAAAAGTGCCATCCCGGGCAGTCAAAATGCGATCGGCTTCCCCGCGATGGATATTTCCCTGGGCATCATACCGGAGCAAAACGATTTCCACTTCGGCAACGCCGGAGTGAGAAACGCCTCCTTCGCTAGTACTGATAATTTGTCCCTGGATCACGGCTGGCATAAAATCTGACGGGACCGGAACTCCTGAACACCCAGCTAATAGCCCCACACAGAGAATACTGCTCACCATCAGATATTGACTCAGCCGTGCATTGCCCATTTAAATTCTCGTTTCGATCGCTTTTGTATTGACTGTATCGTTACCTACACTTATTCTTTCAATAACTGTACCAGCAATTCTTGGAAGGACGTAAATTGTTTATTATTAACGCTTTAACTGTTTTCAGTGGGGTTGCAATTATAGACAACAATACTTTACAATGTGTAATCCCGTACACACCAGAAACGCGGAACCCTGTAAACCGGGTAACTGGCTGGCTGTGTTTTTCATCACACGAAGATGTGTCCAAAAGTATACATTATACCCTATGAACGTCCCTTGGATAAATAAACGGATCATCCCGGTTCTGCTTATTCTGCTGGTTGGATTGAGCGGATGTACGTTTTGGCAGCCAGCGGGAGAACGCTCGCCGGCTGAAGACTATCGCACTCGACTCCAGATGGAAAAACGGAAAGCCCTCAGCCAAGCCACCGACAGCCTCTTAGCCCTCTCCCCCCAAGAGTCGCCGGCGCTATATACTGAGCAACGGCAACAATTCCGACAGGCACTCATCGAATACTTACAGGTCGCGGACTCAACCGAACGGGAGATGGTCTTACTGAACCATGATGGGAGCATCGTTGTGCTCCCGGTGGATACCAGAGAATTTGCCAGCGCCGGGGATTCGCTCCGTACGCCGCAAACGCCCTTACAGGTCTGGAAAACTGTGGGGCCGGGGGTACGGGGCAAGGTCCTCGATCTTGTATGGTTGGGAGACCGAATCCGGGATTCAGGTATGTTGGTGACTCTTTTTGCCGATTCCGTGGACATATATCGGATAGATGCCGATATCAAACGCTTGTATCACCACGAGTTTCCCAGCGAAACATTTCACAGTCTGCGTTCTGCCGGGGCTGCCACGTGGGTTTTGTCTAAAGATTCCGCAATCACCGATATTAGTGTTATTACCTCAACGCTCGAATCGGCAAATATTATATCTATTCAATCCTCGGACATCAGAATCCGCCCGGCGGAAAATGCAGGGCAAGCCCCCTGGTCAGTGGCCTCGTGGCATTCGGTTTCCGGGCAGGATCTTTTTGCAAAT
The DNA here is from genome assembly GCA_021734025.1 of Candidatus Neomarinimicrobiota bacterium. NCBI lineage: Bacteria > Pseudomonadati > Fidelibacterota > Fidelibacterota bacterium. The sequence continues at coordinate 37,048 of JAIPJS010000026.1, read as the reverse complement.
GATCATTTTACACCAGGTGAATTCAGAAGTCTCCGCCGGTTTCCGTCTGTAAATCGCACGGTCCTCCTCGATGCTGCCGGATACCTGCATCTGCTGGACTCAAACGGACAAACCCATCTCTGGAAAAGTGAGCGGGCGTGGGGTATACGTATTTATCGGTTGGGTAATCGTCAACTCGGCGTGCTGACTGAAGATGCCCGTTCGTTTGTAATGTTCAACGTCGAGGAGCGGGCGCTGAGCCTTCGGGGACAATCGCCGGAGTTTCCTGCACCGGTTACCGCCCTGACCGGAGCCCGGCTCTGGGATACGAAGGGCTTTATTGTGAGTCTGGCGTCTCAGAACCGGGTATCCCAAAGGGGGCAGTTTCAGTTCATTCCGGCGGACAAGATTCGCTGGAGTGCATCGGTGAACTACAAGGCGCCAGTACTGCCGGACTATTCCTCTCGGATAGCGCTGGTCACACCCGAAGAAATTACCGAGGAGCCGGCCGGCCGGATCTCGGCGAACCTTGCCCGGAACATTTCGGAGACGTTATTTACCATCGGAGATGACCGGCGAGTGCGGCCTTTAGTGGCGAGAGATTCGGAACATCTGGGTGGCTGGACTGCCTGGGATATCCATCTCCGGCGGGACGTTCGGTTCTCTGAGGGAACGCCACTCACAGCGGGCGACATCAAACGAAGTTGGGAAAGACGGTGGCAAGAGTGCCGAACCGGCAAGTGTTCAGACCAATGGCTGTGGCAGATGATTGCCGGCGTACCGGAATTCCTGAGCGGGGAAACCGATACCATCTCCGGGATAGAAGTTGTCGACCAACATACACTGCGTATCCGACTCAGTGAACCCCAACCGTACTTTATCGAACATTTGACTCATCATACGTTCCGAATCAATAAAACGGTAGAGTCCGGCATTCCAGTCGGGACAGGCCCGTTTCGTATCACCGACTTTCCGGAGCAGGCAGCAGAGGCGACCGGACAAAACCTTCCCATGGAAACCGACGGATGGAATCTTTTTTCAGTCCTTCGGGCTCAGGAACCTGGTGCACGAGAAACAACTCCGGTCACACTGGCACGAAATCCTTATTATTATAGAGGGTACCCATATATAGAACAATTGCAAATCTATCCCCGCTCACTGGAAGTCAGCGATTCTCTTCTTCAGGAGCGTAATATCCTCAGTCAGGTACAGCACCAGCAGGACGTAATATACTATCAGAAATTACCGCAGGTTTCGGTACGTCCATTCCCGGTCAATCCCGTATATTTTCTGGCAATGAACCCGGATTCACCGCTTTTGGGCTCTGCTGGTGTTCGCCGGATTATTTCCGGAGCACTGGATAAAAGCGTAACCGCCAATATCATTGACGAGGCAGAATGTACTGTAACTTCCCGCTTTTTTGGCAATCGGCAGATTGAACCGTCATCAGCTGAACTCTCCGATTCCGCTGCGATCAGCGAACCGGTTTCTATCGCCTATCGCTCAGGCGATCCGGTCGGCAGGCAAATAGCTGAACGCCTCGCAGCGAGGCTTTCCCAGCAGAATATTCCCCGGGAAATCCCCCAGGGAGTTCCCGGAGATCAGTTTGAAGAAATGCGTTCGCGCGGAGACTACGGTATTTTGGTAGATACTTATTCCCCGGCATTCGGAACCCCGATTTATAATCTAGTTGACCTCTTGAATCGGGGATATGCTATCAACCAGGACATGAAAAATGCGCTCCACGCCAGGCTGAGTTCCGCGCCACAAAATTATCCCTCTGCTATTGAGGAGCACCTGATCAATGAGGGCATTCTGGTGCCCGTCTTTCGGGTTACAAAATACAGCGTACTTCCCACTGAACTGCGCGGCATTCAATTGCTCGGAACTCAGGAATACGGTTTTTCGAAGGCCTGGATGCCGATACGATGAATTGGTTGCAGCAGATCATAGAAAAAATCCGCAAGATACAAATTCCGCTCTCGGCAAAGTTCGCCGGGACATTTGCAGTCCTGTTCTTTATTACCATTTTGGTGGTGGTTCTGGCTGTGCGGATGACCGTCGTGCGGCAGTTCACCACACAATACCGGGAACAGGTCAACGCATCCCTTCAATCAGTGCAACAGGAATTACAAACCCGGCATACCGGCATCAGTGAACAGTTGCACCAATTTGCACAAAAGCTCCAGGGTGACTATGAATTCCGGCTGCAGGCCGCTATTCTGAAAAATATCCATCAGCAATTTATCGTGGATTACGCCAAAAATTACATGTCTGCAATGGGTCTCCAGGCGCTGGCCATTACTGATGCCGGCGGTACGGTATTGAGTTCCGGACACTATCGGAACGCGTTCGGAGGGCAGTCGAACTGGCTTATCAATGGTATCCGTATGTCACCGGATTCATTGGTGCTTGCTGAATTGTCCCGTCCGACCGGAGATTTTATCAGCCTGGTGGCACTGGATTCGGTGACTATGAGCGGGCAACGATTTTACCTGATTGGCGGCGTTGAAATCAGCAACAAATTCCTTCAGGAGCTCCAGCCGGCTCCCAATACGTCACTGGTCTTGAGCCAGGGGGATTCAATCGCTATAGCGAGTAATGATAGCGTAGGCCACGTCCAAATTGAACCGACTGATCTATTGGAATCCCAGGAAACTGTGCAATATGTCTCGCACCGGCAGTACACAGTTGGGGGTTTTCGGCTCCCGCTTTTTACCAAAGATGGCTACTCTCCGGTAACAATGCAAATGCACTATCCGACCACGGAATTGAATCGGTTATTGGTCGGACTAAATCGCCGAATGTACCTCATCGCCGGGATAGGCATATTGTTAGCTATTGCTACAGTAATCTGGCGGACAAAACAGGTGACCCAGCCGCTGGAACGGCTGGCCTCCACCGCATCCGATTTATCGCTGGAAACGCTGAACGTCAATTTTACCGAGCGCACCAACGACGAGATCGGCATCCTGAATGATGCCCTGCAAAATATGGTGCAACGCCTGCGGCAAAACCGGATTAAACTTGCCTCGGCGGAACAAAAAGCTGCCCTGGCCGACATTGCCCGTCAGGTGAATCACGATATTAAAAACGGCTTCATCCCAATCCGCAACGTCATGAATCACTGGGCGGAAGTTGAGGAGCAGGAACCCGAAGATCTCTCCCGGGTGTTCCGTGACCGAAAGAATACGGTCTTCGAAAGCCTGGATTATCTGGAGGACCTGACCCGCAATTACGCCAAACTCCGGCCTGATATTGACCGGAAACCGGTGTCGGTCAATACTCTTCTCCGGAATCTGGCCGGAAGTTATCAGCATATCTCTGGACAGTCTGTGGATATCGATATGCAGCTAACCGAAGAGGAGCCGAGAGTCATGGCCGACGAAGTGCAGCTCCGCCGGGCGTTTGAGAATATCCTGAAAAATGCCGTCGAAGCGTTTGAAGAATCCGGTCGAATCCGGATTACCTCAGCGGTGGAAGGCACCAAAGTCCGACTCACCTGGGAGGATAACGGCGTGGGTATCCCGGAAGAAATTCAGGATCAGCTGTTTCGGACGGCAGTCACAACCAAAGAGGATGGTTCCGGGCTGGGCCTGGCGAACGTCAAACGCATAATCGGGGACTTTGACGGAAATGTCAAAATCCGGAGTGATGAGGGCGAAGGCACGACCGTCACCGTTACGCTCCCGCTCCAAACATGATTTTTCTGATGTACATTCTACCAAACTCAACGATTTACAGGAGAAATAATATATGAGTACGTTGCTTGTCGTGGACGATATGAAAACTATCCGGGAGCAGTATGCCTATGACCTGGAGCGCAAAACCGAACACGAAGTGTTAACTGCGGAAAATGGTAAGGATGCGCTCGGGAAGCTGGACGACGAAGCCATCGATTTGGTGATCCTGGATCTGGAGATGCCGGTGATGGATGGTCTGGAGATGCTGGAAACCATGGAGAAAAATGGACCCAGTGATGTGCCGGTGATTGTATATACTGCCCAGGGAAATTTTCAGCGGTGCGTCCGTGCAGTAAATCTTGGCGCGTATAACTTCTTTGATAAAAATGAAGTAAATCTGGATCAGTTGATCCAGGTGATCGAAAACGCCCTGGAAAAGCGCCGGTTGATGGTGGAAAATAAGCAGCTGAAGAACGCTTCGGGGCAAGATTCCTATCTCATCGGGATTAGCGACAAAACCAAGGAGTTGCGGGAAACTATTAACAAAATTGCCCGGGTTCCGAGCAATGTGGTAGTCTCGGGGGAAAGCGGTACCGGCAAAGAATTAGTTGCCAAAGAGCTCCATGACAAAAGTGACAGAGCAAAAAAGCCGTTTGTGGCGCTGAATTGCGCAGCCCTTCCAGAGAACCTGGTGGAGAGCGAGCTGTTCGGTTTTGAAAAAGGGGCCTTTTCCGGCGCAGAAAAGACCACCAAAGGAAAATTCGAGGTCGCGAATGGCGGAACACTATTTTTGGACGAGATCGGCGACATGCCCTTAAATATCCAGGCCAAGCTGCTCCGGGTCCTGCAGGAAAATCAGGTGTCACGACTGGGAAGCGAGGGCAGAGAGATTGATGTGGATGTCCGGGTGATCGCCGCCACCAATCAGGATCTTGAAGAGCAGATCGAGAACGATCAATTCCGGGAGGACTTGTATTACAGAATTTGTACCCATGTAATTCAGGTACCACCTCTCCGGGAGCGACTGGATGACGTAAAGCCGCTTACGCTCCATTTTGTTGAACGGACGTGCGACAAATTCGGCATTCCGGAAAAAACCGTGAATCCCGGGACATTTGAACAGTTGCGGCAGTATGACTGGTCCCGGAACAACGTCCGCGAATTGGAAAATATCGTTGAACGAATGATCATCCAGTGCAACCGGAACGAAATTTTACCTGAACATATTCCCGGCGACATCCGAAAGAAAGAAGCCGTGCCCAGCTATGAGAGCGGGAAGAGTTTTCAGGATCTGAAATATCAGGCCGAGCGCCAAATCATCATCAGCGCCCTGGAAGAGCACGATTGGCATATCACGAATACCGCCAAGTCCCTGGATATCGCTAACCACTCTAATTTATTAAAAATTATGCGCCGCCTGGACATCGAGCGTCCGGAATAGCCTGTTTCAGTGTATGACTTCTCCGGGGGTACTCCGCTCTCGGAGTAATTTATTGTCATCGAAAGTATCCCCCCTGCAATCTCGAATTTTCCTCAACCGGTATTGGCGAATTACAACGTCGAAAATGCGGTCATTTCTGTAGATTAATGTCCCTCACGTCTGTATAATTCATATTAATAGTCCCTTGGCTTGAGTTTACACCTTGTGTCCTACAGTACACACTGTGAGTAATAGTGGACACAGCTTTCAGCAATATCTGACATTTTCTGCTTAAATATATTTTAGCGTAAATATTTGTTATTAAACGGTTTTCCGTGTTTTCAACCACCCGTTATAGAACTTTGGATCGATTGTTGAAAGTATATATAGCAGCATGAAAAGAAATCACCAGGAGGCAGCCATGGAAACCAGATCAAAATTTGAGGTACTTTCGATCATTCTTCTGGGAATTCTCATGGCATTGTTACAGGCACAAATTCTCAAAGGAAATGAACTGAATTCCGAATCGGCTACACATACCAAAACTGTCCGGACCACTGATGCATCAGTCACCGACCTATACACAAAGGGCGTCCACTTTTTAAAAAATGACAATCCGGACAGTGCCGCCAAATATTTTGAAATTACATTAAGCAAAAACCCTGAAATGATTCCGGCTTTCGTCAACCTGGGCCGAGCGTACATTGAAACCGAACAGTATGACAAAGCGAACGAAGTCCTGACCCACGCGATGACTCTTGATTCTATGCATAGTGACTTGTGGAAGGTATACGGGCGGTTGCTCTATAACACGGAAAATACCGACGACGCTATCCGGGCCTATCAACAATCAATTGAATTGTCTGATTATAATCCGTATGCCAGGAATAATCTGGCCCTTATCTATATCAACGAAGGCCGCTATCAAGAGGCCGTGGAACTGCTGAAAGCAGCTATCCGACAGAAGGAAAATGTAGCATATTTCCACAATAATCTGGGGATTGCCCTTGAAAACATGACGAGCTATCAGCAGGCTGAAACGGCTTATCAAAAAGCATTAGAAGTCCAGGCAAATTATACAAAGGCAGAAACAAACGTCCAGAGAATTCAAGAACACATACAGAATGTCTCCAGCGTCTACCAGGAATAGATGTTGTGCTGGGACATTACAATGGACCCCTGGTCAAACACGCCCCGGCCAGGGGTTTCAATTTCTTTTGAGAAAATGGAGGACTAATGCAATTGACTTCCTTTTTAAAATGTTTGGTTCTTCTTAACCAAAGTATGATGGCCGGGATAAATCGGACCATTCTTTTTCCGCAATATCGGCCGCAATTTTTACTCCATCAGAAAATAAACTACGAGGACAATAATGAACTATCCTAAGTCCGTCGGATTCCGTGATTGTGCCGTCGATTTTGAACAGCAACAGTCACTGAAGTTAGAGCAAAAAGGAACTAAACCGGTACTGATCCTGAAATCATCCGGCCATATTTATTATGGTAACTCGATGTTTTCATCTCTGCTCGGCTACAACACGCAAACGATTTATACCGAGCATGTTTTTGAAATCCTTTACCCTGATGATATTCAAACATTTGTGGATGGATTTTTACGACTGCTGAAAAATCCGGCCGTGACAAAGACGAACACGGCGCTGCGAATTTATTCTTCCGAAGGACTTGTCTGGACGAAAGTCGTTATGAAGATTCTAAAGTCTCAATCGGAAGAGATCGGGATTAAAATCACTATCCTGGATCAATCACCAGTACCGATACGTTAACAGACGGTTCCCCTACCAACCATAAGCCGGGAGCGGCGCTGTACCTACAGGTCGCTCCCGGCTTTGGCATTTTCCAGTCTTCACTTATCTGACATCCCGCCGAAGATTGTTTCGTAGAATTCCCGAAAATATAGTCGCCGGGATACGTATTGGTGATCAGAATACCGCTAAAATCCTCTCCCAGACAAGATCGGTCAACGACGAATCGCACCCAAAATCACAATCCGAAAAAAAACTTCAATAAGTAAACTTTTTTACATAGCTCACCCAAATAATCTCAACCTATCATCCCAATTTCATGCTACCGAATAAAGATGACATACTTACTCATATATTTAAGTGAATATCCATTTATATTTGTATATATGGTCATTTTTACACTATATAGGCAGAAAATTTTGGTAAATACACGAAATTAGTTTTATTTAGTACTTTTTGTTCATATTTTAAAAATTGAATTTTATACAGTATCAATTCATTATTACACACAAAAGGGGTAACACATGAGTCTCAGTCAGGTTGCACGGTCTATTGGAGCGTCCCCGACTCTCTCGCTGAATGAGAAGGCGGCGGTCCTCCGGGATAAAGGGGATCCGGTTATTCATCTGGGTGGCGGACAACCAACAAACAAGTCGCCCATGGATGCTATCATGGCTGCGGCATCCCATCTAAACACCGGTGAAGTGCGATATGCTCCGGTGGACGGAACACCGGCACTCAAGCAGGCCATTATCCGGTACACTGAGGAGCACTACGGTAGGCACGTCAGTCCGGATAATGTCATCGCATCCAGTGGCGCCAAGCAGGCGATTATGGTGGCCATGCAAACGATTCTAGATCCACAGGATGAGATTGTTTATCCCGCACCATATTGGGTGAGCTATCCGGAAATGGCTAAACTCTGCGGGGCCCGTGGGGTAGCAGCCGCGCCGGAGGACGGTTCCTTTTATCCGACCATCAAAGATATCGAGGAGAAGGTGGGGTCAAACACCAAAGCAGTGCTCATCAACAGTCCGAACAATCCCTCCGGTGCCATGTACTCCGAAGAATTCATTGCGGACATTGTAAATTTCTGTGAAAAGAACGATCTGTACCTAATCATGGATGACATCTACCATCGGTTGGTATTCGATGACAAACAGTTCGTAAACTGTTACGAATATGCCTCGGATCTCACGGAGAACTCTAAACTTATCCTGATTAACGGTGTATCGAAACAGTATGCCATGACCGGTTTTCGCATTGGCTGGGCTATTGCCAACAAGAGGATTGTGGAAACCATGGCCAACATCCAGGGGAATCAGACATCCGGGCCATCTATCGTGCTGCAGAAAGCGGCTATTGGCGCACTAAACGGAATTCAGTCCGGCGTGGAAAACCTGCGACAGGATCTTGAAAATAATCGAAATATAATGCTGGATCGATTGAACGCTTTTAATGGAGTGAAGGTCACCAAGCCGGACGGTACCTTTTATTGCTTCGCCGATTTCAGCGCCTACGAGAAGGATTCGTTTAAACTCTCGAACTTCCTGATTGACAAAGTCCTCGTATTGGCTGTTCCCGGTGCGGCTTTTGGAGTTGACGGCCACCTGCGGTTAAGCTTTTGTGGCACTGTCAAAAGCATCACGGACGGCCTGGGTCGTATCAAGTGGGCTCTCGATCCTGAAGCCCCCAACGAACTGTATATCGGAGATAGAAAACTTGTGAGGGACTGGACATGAAAAACTTTTTAAATATACAAACGCCAGCGGCCAAAGAAGCGAAGGCGCTGGCATCGGACTACAAACTGAGTCAGCAGGGTTTTATGAACCTGGGTAATGTGTACTGGAATCTTCCGGAAGCGGCATTGTACGAAGAGTCAATTTTTCGCGGGGAATCCAATCTTGCGAAGGGCGGTCCGCTGCTGGTCAAAACGCCTCCCCATACCGCCCGCGCTGCAGGGGATAAGTATGTAGTGCGTGAGGAATCAACCGAAGACAAAATTTGGTGGGGCGAGAACAACCGGCCTATTACACCGGAGAAGTTCGCGGGTGTTTTCTCCCGGGTACAGGCGTACGTCCAGAATCAGGATCTGTTCGTACAGGACTGCTTCGCAGGCGCCGATCCCGATTACCGGATGCCGGTTCGTGTTATCACCGAACGAGCATGGCACAGCCTGTTCGCACGGAATATGTTCAACCTCACGGAAAACCAGGACGTGCTAAAAAAATTCATGCCGGAGTTCACCGTTATTTCCCTTCCGGAGTTCGAACTTGATCCCCGAATTGACGGGACGCGCACCAGTACCGGCATCATCATCAACTTCGCCGAACGGATGGTCATCATCGCCAACAGTTTGTACGGGGGCGAAATCAAGAAGTCTATCTTCACGGCGCTGAACTTCCTGCTAACTTTCAAAGATGTCCTCCCGATGCACTGTTCCATTAACGTGGGGGATGATAACGATCCGGCAATCTTTTTTGGACTGAGCGGTACCGGGAAGACCACCCTTTCTGCCGATCCGGAGCGACACTTAATCGGCGATGACGAACACGGCTGGAGCGCCAATGGGGTGTTCAATTTCGAGGGTGGCTGTTATGCCAAGGTGATACGTCTTTCTGCCGAGAATGAACCGGAAATCCACTCCACAACCCGACGGTACGGCACCATCCTGGAAAATGTGATTTTCGATCCTGTGAGCCGGCACATCGACCTGGATGACGATATGATTACGGAGAACACCCGGGCATCCTATCCGCTGGATTACATCCCCAACGCGGTGCCGGAAAAGATGGTAAACGCCCATCCGGATAACGTCATTTTCCTCACCTGTGATGCCTCCGGAGTGCTTCCGCCGATCGCCAGACTGGATCCCGAACAGGCTCAATACCACTTTATCAGCGGCTATACATCAAAAATCGCCGGGACTGAAATCGGATTGGGAACCGAGCCTCAGATCACCTTCAGCGCCTGCTTCGGCGCGCCGTTTATGGTGCGGCATCCGTTCAAATACTCCGAGATGCTGAAGCAGCGCATGCTGAAACACGGCGCCACCTGCTGGCTGGTGAACACCGGCTGGGTCGGTGGGCAATTCGGCATCGGGAAACGAATTAGTATCAAGTATACCCGTGGTCTGCTGAATGCAGCTCTGCGCGGCGATCTCAATGAGGTTGATTTCCGGAAGGACAAGGTTTTCGGCTTCGAGATACCACAAACCTGTCCCGGTATCCCGGGAGATGTTCTCGATCCGTCTACCTCCTGGGGCGATGAAGAGGAATACTGGAAGAAATACGACGCCCTGGCCGCCCGGTTCATCGAGAACTTTAAACTGTTCGAAAAAGGCGTTTCCAAGGAAGTAAAAGCAGCAGGACCGAAAAGACTCTAACGGCAGTGTTGATGTGTTCAGGTGTTCGAGTGTTCAAGTAAGCGTTTCCAAGAACTAAAACCGGTACCAAAACTCTCCAAATATGAATAGCCCCGGGCTTTAGCCCGGGGTTCAGGAATCTGAAATAAACTGAATCCCTCCAGGCTTTTACTCCTGAATACTAGCCCAAAAATAACGGTCGGCGATCCCTCCATAGCGGGGATCACCGGCCGTTTTGTGTATCTTAACTGTCGTTAACAACTACTTCAACAGTACCATCCGTTTCATATCCGAAAAATCACCAGCGTCGATATAGTAGAAATAGACGCCGGCGCTTGCTTGCTCGCCGTGAATGTTTGTTCCGTCCCACTGGACAGAATACGTGCCAGCAGTCTGTCGGCGCTCAACCAAAGTTGTCACCCGGTGTCCCTGAATATCGTATACCGTAATGGTGACCTGGCTGGTTTTCGGCAAAGCATACTGGATAGTGGTCGACGGATTAAACGGGTTCGGATAATTCTGGTTGAGCGTAAACTGCTTCGGTAATCCGGGTTCATCCATGGTTCCTACCGTTTGTCGATACACCGTAAAATCCCACGGATAATTACCATTGATCGATCCGAGACTAAACAAGTCTTCTGAATCGACGGAGATCACCGTCCAATCATATCTTCCAGTATCAACATTCGTCTGAACTGTTGTATCACTTCCGATGTGCATCATATTTAATCCGGATTGTTGTATTTCACTGAATGTGAGCGTATCCAGTCCGTCCAGGTTCCCGGGATCGTCATACACCAGATAATACTCCAGGGAATCCCAGAAGTCCGGATCTTCATTCTGCTGCCAGCGGAACGTCACGGTAGCTGTACCGGTACTCGTATCCACCGCAATACTATCCCCCTGGGGAGGCGAAACCAAACTGAAATTCTCCGGTGCACGATTCTCAAATGCCGCGAGGTCAATCTGGAGCACCGCGCCGTTGGCTGTCCAGACAGGTGCGTCGGGTCCCTGAGTCATCGCCTGCATTCCGTTCACGGAAAATCGGAGGGTATCGCCAGGTTCTGCCCCCTCATCGACACCTGGAGTGGCACTATCGTCCCGGTAGATTGACATCGTTCCATAGGAACCGGAACTGTCCACCACCCACGTACCGCAGTGGACATCATCCGGATCAAAGACGTCGACAACGTCACCTGGCTGGAGCGGACTGTCATTAAACCGGGAATTTTCGCTATACGCGGCCACCCATTCGTTCGTGGCAGTTACATCGGTTTGAATATTTGCCGAAACCGGCACAGGCAGGGTACTGGTCCATGGGTCGTTACTTTGCAGTAATAGTTTATCGGTTATCTGCCCTTTTCCCAGCGATGACGTGAAAAGTACAGTCACATTGGCGGAGGAATTGGCTCCGATTGTTTGAGGCATACCGGTAACGAACATCGTCTGCTGGCGTCCTAACAATCCGCCGTCTCCGTCCCACTGGTAACCACTGATGGTTAACGGTTCCTGTCCCATATTTTCAACCTGGAGCGTCATGGAAGAGGAGTCTTCCAGAGCGACTGTTCCATGGTTGATGCTGGCCGGGCTGACTCCGATTTCCGGAGTTTGTACCTGGAATTCCAGCTGGATTACGTCACCGTTGCCACTCCATATCCCGTATTCATCCACGGGATAACCATCAATGGTGAAAGTGATGGTATCTCCCGGAGAGGCACCTTCATCGACATTCGACGTGTAGCTATCATCCCGGTATACCGGCATCAAACCATAGGAGCCGGCGGTGTCGACCGTGTCGACACCGCATAAGACTCCATCGGAATCAAATGCCTTAATTACCCTGCCCTGGGCAATGGGATCACCATTGATTGTGCTCCCGTTCCCGTAAAAGTTGACCCACTCATTGGTAGGTGAAACCTGTGAATGGAGCAAAACAGGCAGGAGCATGAGTATCCAGATGAATAGCCATTTTCTTGTCACTATTCGTGTTACCATTTTGAGTGTCCTTCCCTGGCTTAAAACCAAATGCTTTAAATCAATTGTCAACGAGAATCGCATTATATTTCCCATTGAGTCAATTATTTCAGAAACAGCATTTTCCGGGTCTTCTGAAAATCCCCGGCTCGTATCTGATAGAAGTACACTCCACTTGAGAGTTTTTGACCCCTGTCATTGGTTCCGTTCCACTTCACGGAGTAGTATCCTGCTTTTTGATTGCCGTTCTTTAGCGTGGCAACTTTTTGCCCAAGCAGGTCATAGACAGCGATGGTCACATTACTCTCTTCCGGCAGCTGGTAATCAATCTGGGTTTCGGGATTGAACGGATTCGGGTAGTTCTGGGTGATATCGTACTTATCGGGCAGTGACCGCAATTCTTTCCCGGTAGAAGTTACGACCTGATTGTAATCCATGATATCACCGAACTCGCTCCATTCAACCGTCACAGGCGACTTATAGTCACCGAACCTGATAGTTACCGCTTCACCTGGTTCTGCTCCTTCGTCAACCTTGGTTGCGGGATCATCCTTATAGATTGGCATAATGCCAAACGTTCCCTTTCGTTTTACGGTTGTTTCGCCACAGATTACGCCATCCTTATCAATGGCATGGACCTGTGTACCAACGGCAATCGGTTGCCCGTCAACGGTCATATCCTTGGCGTAGAGCCCCATCCAGCTGTTCGTCGGTGTTACCTGGCTCTTTTCCGAAACCGAGACCGACTGATCCGCCAGCAACTGCGGTCCTGTTGCTGCTTGATTCTGTGGATAGACCAGGGTATCGGCGGTATCCAGTTTCACCCAGTATCCGGATTGTGGCTTCACGGTATTGAGTGTATTCAGATAATCCGGCAATGATGGGTCAAAGGTGAGTCCACCACCGTTATACCCTAACGCTACCACAAGATTGTCCATGATACTCTGGAACCCGTTCCGGAGGGAATCGGCATTTGTCGGCAGGTAACTGACCGTATTCCATCCCTTATCAAGTGGCAACGCCGTCTGCGGTGAGACCGGAGGTCCTTCTACCGTGAGTGTATCTTCGGAATCAATCCGCAGCCAATATCCATGACGGTGATCCACCGAATCGAGCGTATTGGTTGATGTGGAGAGAGCCGGATCAAAGGTCAGTCCACCGTTATCAAATCCAAGGGCGACGTCAAGATTGCCCAGGATCGGGTCGAGAACCTTCCTTGTCGAATCCTGTTCGGAGTCGACATTCCAGCTGACCAGATTCCACGTGGAGTTCAGCGGAATCTCCGTCACCACTTTCCGGCTGAGTACGATTGATCCGTAGGATTCGGGAGCCGCCCAGATATGACCCTGCGGCCAGTCAGCAGCAAAACCGTAATGGTAATTGTTCTGGTGATCGGCATCGATCTCAAACAGCATGATACCAAGAGAATCGCCTGCATCCACCAAGTAGGAGGAATTCAGATCCAGCGCGATCTCATATTGGAGGTGTCCGCTGGATTGCGACAAAGCCGCATCGATCCCGGACGGACTCTCGACAACGTCGGTAAATCTGAGACTGTCGGGATGATTTCCGTACAATCCACGGAATCTCACCCTTGTGGATAGTTTGTCCTCATCAATCCAGAAGTTACCCTCATCTGTCAAGCTGTCCGGATCCCAGGTTCGGTTATGGTCGCTGTCGAAATACAGCCCTATTTCGTCAGTACCTGATGTATCCGAATTGTTCGGATTATCGATGGCCAGGTAGAGATAATCCTGATCATTTTTCACATACAGGTCAACGGACTGGGAGGCACCCGGCGTTGCGATATCCATTTGGGTAGCATTGGTGTACTCACTACTGTTGATAACGCCATCCAGTGTTGGTGGTCCGCTCGAATAAGCCGAATTAATGACATGACCCGTTTGCGATGGTGTGGCCATGACTTCTTTGGAATAGTCGGTCTCACCATCTGCATAAACCGCTGTCACTACATAGTAATACGTTTGCCCGTTTGTTACACCGGTATCGACGTAATCCTGGTTATCGGCATAATTCCGTGTTCTCGGATTCAGGCTGTCCACCAGCGTATATGGTCCGCCGGATGTCGTCGACCGGTAGACTTTATAACGCTCAAAAGTCAGGCTAACCGTTTCCGAACTCTGTGTACCGGCATTATTGCCGTCACTGCTTACACCGGATTTGGATGGTGCACTCGCCGGCGAGGAGATGACCTCCGGATTTTCATCCCAGGTTAACGGAACGATTCCGCTGTATCCGTCACCAGCCACGACGTTCACCGGCGTTGGCAGCGTGACGCCAAACGGCTTCGTTACAATATCTTCCTGGAGATAAGAGAGTGAATCGTACACAATCACCTGCAGCGTGTATTCACCCAATTCAGCGTCCGTCGGCACCATCAATGACTCGGTAAACGGATCGTCTTCCGAGCCGTTCAGACTCCGATACCGCACTTTTCCGGCCAGATTTACGCCGGAGGGATTCAGCAGATTGGTCTCAATCCGAACGGACTGTGAGCTCAGGTCCGTATCGATTTCCTCCTGGACTTTCACCGAATCGCCCGGCATATAGGAATTGGTATCCAGCTGGGCATACCGGATGCTGGCGTTGGTTGAATCTCCACCATTCAGCACAACCTGCCCCCAGTCCACCGTGGTCGCCCAATTGCTCGAGACCGGATTGTCGATATCGATATAGATCTGGACCAGGTTTGCGCCTTCCTGCACAAGGGACGGATCGAGATTAAATACGCTGGTACTCCAGATGTCATCCGCACCGGTTAGCATTCCGACATGTGTACCATTAAATAATACGCTATCCACCTCACCGGAGGTTTCATCAATGTCATATGCCAGCAAGTTGAGTTGTGCGGTGTCCACCGAATCGGTATCAGCCACAAAGATATTAAATTCAATCGGTGCGATGGGGTCATCATTATACAGGTACGTATCCATGTCCCCGTCCGGAATACCTTCTAACTGGTTGTTCTCGTTATCTTCGGTGGTGAAGTTTTCGCGCTGGATATTCATCTTCGCTTTCACATTAATCTCCGGATTCCCGGGATCGTTTGTGCTCACCAATATTGAGCCTTCATAGGTACCAGGCTGATTACCACCGGCAGAAAATTGTGCGTTAATAACAGCGCTATCGCCTGGAGCAACACTTCCGCTCTGTGGCGAAATTGTCAGCCAATCAAGCGACGAGGTTGCACCGTTTCTGTCCCGCTGGAAAGATTCCGGAGATTTTGCGTCTTCTGCAGACGTCTCCTGATTACTCAATTTACCTGACAAGGTCCTATCTCCCTGCTTGAGGGCGGAATTCTGCGAAGATTGCAGGCCTCCGGATGGCTCCTGGCTGCTACCATTCGTGGAGTTATCATCGTCATCAATTGACCCGGGAGAAAATTGTGCCGGGATAGAAAGCGTCGTATCGGTGACGGTATAGTCTAAGGTTCTGTTTCCGTCATTCTTGATGACGAATGTCTGCGTGACCGTATCGCCACTTGCCAACGATGCAACTAACTGATCCGGATATACATTCGCACGCGGACCGTTGACATTCAGATCGACAGGAACATTTAGTGGGTTCTCATCGGGATCATTACTGTTGACTGAAAGCTCACCCTCATGCAATCCACCACTCAGTCCGGTCGCGTCAATTTTCACGGTGACGTTCTGACTGCCCGAAGAAGCCACAGTCCCGGTATCCGGCACTGCCGTAAGCCAACTTGTTTGGGCCGCACCACCGGTGAATTTCAGTGCGTTCTCCCACAGGAGATAAAAATCGCCAGTCACCGTTCCATTAGCCGGATGGGTCGGATAAATGGTTACAGCTGTAATAAGCCCACCTGGCTTGTTATAGGCAAGCAGCGGATCGCCGTCTTGCCACCAGGCAACTGCTGTAGCGTTGGAACGAAGCTGTGTCGGTCCGCCCTGAAAATCGGATGCGGTGAGACTGGTTAATCCGGTAGTTAGCGGATGCGACACTATATTGGTAGTATCCATTTCACCGGAGATATAATCTGCGCTACCGCCAAACAGGGGATCAATATTCTCTAACTGACCCCAGTCGCTGCTGTATCCACCGTCACTTCTCCCCTGCCAATAGAAAGTACCGAGCACCACATTACCTCCTGCCATCACGTAATCGTATATCCGATCTCCTACTGCAGTGGAATTCGAGAATGTCACGTTCTCGAATAACAATACCGCATCAAAGGAATGGAGATAGGAGAGAGACGGTACATTGGATGAGACGTTATATGTCTGGATAGAAATCCCAGAGATGTAATTGGGGAAGTTAGACTTAATCCAGTTATTGTCGACATCATCGTTGGACAAGACTAATATCTGGATGTTCTGATGCGTCTTGTCAGGACCAGACGTTTCGGAGGTACGATAGTTTAGCTGCGATGTACCAGCCGCAGGGGTTCCCTCAGTTATTCCACCCTGACCAGTCTGATCAGATGAGCGATCTGTCTCCTGATAGACCGTCCGGATTTCTCCCGGGTACATCGAGGAGGGCAAAATTCCCTGGGCAATTATTTCCCAAAAGAGATCGCCCCCGCCGAGATTATCGATGGTCAGCGTTTTTTCTGTGCTGTCACCGACGTCCAGTGTGACATCGAAGCTATCCGGAGTCACCGCGATATCAGGTGCATTCACGGTGAGATCAACCGGCACATCGATGGTTGCTTCATTCGTATCATTGGAATTGACATGGATGGTGGCCGAATAGTTCCCGGCGGTGAGGCCTTCGGCATCCGTTATTACATCCAGATTTTCACTGCTGGATGGAACAACTGTACCGGAAGTCGGGCTAACACTCAACCAGCCCGGACCGCCAATATCAATCTGATATAACCGGCCGGCATCATCATCTGCGACTAACATATATTTCCCGTCAAAAGCGAGTCCATCCGTCAAAGAAAAGCTAAACGATATCTGATTCTGGACATTCCCAGTTGCCGGATCAACTTCTGCCGCCGCACCATTGGTTGCAACCCACAGGGATCCGTTAATCCATGCTAAACCATCTTCGTATCCGGTATTATTTCCAAACTGTTGTACTGTCATTCCCGTCGTATCCATCTTGTAGAAATCGCCGGAATCCACGAACCAAAGATGGCTGCCGTCCCAGGTGAGTCCTTCAGCCACGGCTGGCATAGAAAACTGGGAGACCACGGAACCTGTTGATGGATCAATCCGATAAATTTCTTCAGTGCCAAAATCGGCATGCCAGAGATACTGCCCATCCCAGGCCAGTTCACTTGGACTACCGGCTCCAGGTACACCAAAACTCTGTAAAATGGTCCCGTTATCGGGATCCAGCTTATGAATCTGGTCATTATTAAAATCGGTAATCCATACATTGCTTCCGTCCCAGGCCAGCCCGTTTTCTTCTACGCCGGATGGGAGTGGAATACTGTTGATGGTATCACCAACTGTGAACGAAATTTTTGAATAAAGTGATGGGGTATTGGAGTCCTCCGCACCTCCTGTGGTATGTTCAACACTGGAGAGTGGGATGTGATTTTCGGACACGGGACTACTACTGGAAGTAAGAGAGATATTATAGGACAAGTCCCCGTCTCCGCTATTATCAATTGTCATCGTGTTGGTTGTGCTAAGGCCCGAAGTAAGGGTTACGTCAAAACTGTCAGGTGATACCGCTATTTCGGGCTCGGTCACAGGGATATTAACCTCAACCAGTGCGCTCATAGATGAGGAAGAGCTGCTGATCTGGGACACAGAAATAATGTTTGAAATCCCGCTGTAATCATCTGTATTCGGATTACTGTTGGCGTCAAAGACGGTGTTAGCGGTGCTTCCGGGGAATGGATCGCCCAGGTCTCCACGGTTAACCTCCTGATCCATGTCTTCCGCACCGTCTGCTGCTTCCACGTCCACGCCTTTGTGTGTTTCATCGGCATTCACGTCATTGGATCCGGGATAAAGAGACGTCTTGTCCGTATCGATATGCCATATTAACATTCCATCCCCGGGAAGGTAGTCATCAAACATGGAATTCTGCCGGTTTTCCAACAGGAAGTATTCCGATTTATCGGTAGGTATGTCAACTTTATAAAAGGCACTTGAATCGCTTTCAACTGCATTGAAGGTATAGGTATTATTGGAAGTAATCTCCTGGGGATTCACCCATCCGAGATGCTCTTTGGACCACGGGGACAAGTGTGAAGGGGTCAGGCCGGAATTTAACCAGCCGCCGCTTCCCATTACTCCCCATTCTCCGATACCTTCGGAACCTCCGTTCGTGTCATACAGATCCGGAAGTCCGATTGCGTGGCCGTACTCGTGGCAATACACGCCAATTCCGGTATGACGGCCGAACTGTTTTTCCGGTTGGATGGTATAGGAGTCAATGAGCACTCCATCATAATTTCGGGTGCTGCCTGAGGCCGCCAGGTTCCATTTATGAGACCAGATATAATCTGTATTTCCGGACTCCTCAGCGCCCGGACCGGAGTGGACTATGAAAAGTCCGTCAACTTCGCCGTCGCCATCGTTGTCATACTGAGAGAAATCGACTCCGGCGTTTTCGGCAGCGTCAACGGCTTCACGTACTAATTCTGCAGCGCGTGCGGAACCATTTTTATCGCCATAATATGTATAGTTGTTTGCCGCCTGATACCACCCGTTGGCACTACCATTTATTCCGAACTGACCGTACGATACTTCTTCGAAATAGTCGTTGAAACTCCCGGTCGCTCCATATCCACCGGTATACCCTGACTGATTCATCATATCGTCGAATGATTGAACTGTCTCCGTACTGGCCAGATCAGGGTATTCGATGAGCAAAAGAAGAACATCGTTGGTGGTCTGAACAGCAGGCTCATCCCCCGCACGGGAGGTAAGTGACCTGACCTCCTGTCGCGAGACCTGTTTTAACGAATAGCGGGCCCGCTTCTGTTCCACCACGTCCTGGTTGGCCCGGATATGTTTTTGGGTGTTGGAAAGATAATTCTGCTCACTCGCAGACCGCTGTCCGACTGGATGGACATTTACTGAAGTTGAAACCAATTCTCCCGCGCTGTTTTTCGACGCGTAGTTCCACCATCCGTCGTTGTTTCTGACGATGGTGTATCCATCAGTCGTTTCGGCATAGTGATGCCACTCATCACCAAATAACCTGATGGTAATTTCAGTTTGGTCTGGTTGAGTGACTTTCACCGGCTCCGGGTTTGCGGACACCGCAAGGAGCCCGGCCGGAATCATTGTAATTACAATTGCTAATAGAACACTAATACTACCTGTTCTTACACGCCCCATATTGATCTCCGGTTTGTTGTTTAACTATTGCATGACGCCAACTCGCTCTGCTTTAACACAGGAGTCAATAAATCAGCTCACTATCACCAGTTTCCACAGGTCATATTGAGCTTTTACACAATCGCTAAATTGTAATGTTTATTTATTTGTAAATTGGCCTGATGGCCAACGATAAGTTGTTAATGATTTGTAGTTCAATTTGGTACAAGGCTAAAAACAGAAGATTTTTTAATCAAGACAAAATTGGTCACCTTTGATCTAACTCACAGGGTAAATTAACTATGCGGGGAACTGATCCCTGGTAAATCCGACGTCAATCATACAAATCAATTCAAGAAAAAATTACAACAGGACGACCGATGCACCCAGGGCAGGAAACACCGGCCGTTCAATGTAAACTTTGATACGAAAGAGTGACTATTTAAGCAAAATCATCTTCTTCAAATCCCGGAATGCATCAGTCTGAATTTGATAAAAGTAGACTCCTGCACTGACTTTCACTCCACTGTTATTCAGTGCGTTCCACTTGATAGTATGCCAACCAGAGGTCTGTTTAGCATCCACCAGTGTTCGGATCTTCCGGCCCTGTAGATCATACACCGCTATCGTTACATGATCCGCAGCAGGCAGGGCATAGTGAATCGTCGTGGTGGGATTGAACGGGTTGGGATAATTCTGGAGCAGCTGGTATTCCGTAATCACAGGTGCTTCAGAGTTAACTCCAACAGTCGGACTCCAGACCGTCAGATGCTGCAAAATATCTCCGTCTGCATTGGTACCGAACGTCCAGAGGGTGTCCGTATCAAGTGCGATGACCACCCAGGAATAAAAACCTGTATCCAGAGAGGTTGTATAAGCTGTGTCAGAACCGAGCGGCATGACCGTTACAAAATCCATCAGATCATCCCAGGTCAATTCGTCAGGTATCGTGGCGGGATCTTCGTTTGTATATGCCACGAAATACTGGACAATGTCATTCAGATCCGGATCCCCGGAGGCCGTCCACTGGAAGGTCACTTCCGCCTGGAAATTCGTTGAGTCCGCCACTGCTGAATCTCCGGTTGCGGGTGCCTGCACCAGAAACTCCAGCGGTGGATCGAGAGCGGTGTTGATCAGGAACTCTTGTACCACTGACCATTTAGATTTCAGCCCCTCATCGTCCATAGTCTTCACCCTATAGGCAGCCAGGCTGTTATCTTTCAGCACTCCGATACTTTCCACCGATGTCTGTCCCGGATCGGTGGTTACATCGTACAGCGTATCCACAAATGCCGTGGAGCTACTCACCTGTAGTTGATAAGCCAGGGTTTCTGCGCCGTCGCTCAGATCAGGATCAAAAGCTGCGTTCCAGGAGATAGTTGGTGCAAGGCTGCTTACACTCACGCTGTCTGCCGGATTAAATCCCTGAGTTGGGGCCTTAGGTGCGGTATTCGATTTGTTGAAGAAAAACTGATGTTCACCCTCCGACCACTCAGATTCGCCCTCGTTGACATCTATGGAACGAACCCGCCAGGTATAATGTGTATCGTCCGTTAGATTTCCGTACTGAGACAATACATCCAGAGAAATGACATACGCACTGTCGCTCACTTGAGTTTGCGGATTGTACATAAGAGCAGGACGTCTGGCGAGCACCGGACCCTCGATGGAGATCACTTCATCAACTTCCGGATCACTGAATTGTCCATTATCGTCCACCTGAATTCGATACCCTGTGATAGCATCCTCTTCCGGGTCGGATGCGAGAGTCCAAACCAGCAGCCCGTCACTGACCAACTCGGCGCCTGACTCCGGCAGGAGAACTACGGGTATGGACGGATTATCATTCACCGAAGTGACGGTGATAAGCACTGTATCCGTCGTTGTGAGTTCACCATCAGAAGCAATCAGATAGATCTCGCCGGTACCATACCAGTCCACCGGTATGGAGAGAGTGCAGATATTTTCCAGTGAGAGATTCACGGAAAGGTTCGAATTATCGGAATTCACTGACATCGTGAGTTCCTGAGATTCAGGGTCTAAAAACACAGTATCCAGATCAGCAATAGCCGTATCAGGGGCATCCTCCAGCAGAGATATATCGGGTACCGGGTGCTCAATAACCGGCGGCTGATTGGTTACCCCGATCAGGGACACAGCGGCCGTTCCCTGCGAAACGAATGTTTCATCCCCTTGTACTACTTCCACCGTTACTGAGGTCAATTCTACTCCCGTACTGGAATCCCAGATCCGAAACAGCATGGGATTTCCGTCTTTAAATCCATCAACTACATCGGTTGTGGTCGGATCGTCGGAAGAGGCCTCGAAATCAAGCGTGTTGGTCATGCTGATCGGACCGGTGACCGCCGCCGCGCCAACACATATATCCCCATCAAAGAGACCAATTTCGTCTCCGGCCTCCGCTCCAACGCCATCAATCGTGGCGCCCGAAACATAAATATTCATGGCATTATACGGATTGCCGGAATATGCCACCGTAAAGTGCGTTTGCGCCTGTATTGCGCCTCCAAGTCCGAGGAGTGCCACCAAGACAAGTAACCGTTTCATACTATCTCCTTTGTTCCATTTTCGCTATTGTTATTGTATTGTGACATCCTCTTTATTTCATAAAGACAACTTTCTTGGTCATCACCTTGGCACCAGTTCGCATCTGGTAAAAGTACACACCCGTCGCAACTGGCTGGCCTAAATAATTCTGCCCGTTCCATACGATTGTGTAGTAGCCAGGATGCAACCGTTCCTGAACCAGCGTGGCTACGCGTTGTCCCATCATGTTGTACACCTGGATAGAAACGTCGGTAAGTTCCGGCACCCCATACCGGATGGTCGTCGATGGGTTAAACGGATTGGGATAAGCGTTAGCGAGTTCATAATCCGTCGGTATTCCCATTTCCGGATCGATTGCAGTCTGTTGCCAACCGTTAACAGCCAGCACCGCTGTGCCACGAGCCTCGAAGGCTACCAATTGGTCAGCGTCCGGTTCGACGCCGAGAGGTCTGACTGCACCGTATAGTATCTCGTTCCCGTTCCAAAGTCGCAGAGAGAGGGGCGCTCCCGATCGGAAACCGTCATATTCCTCGGTGGTGGGATCGTCCATCCCGGCGATGAGGCTGAGGTATTGCCTGCTCTGGAATTGTTCCGGTATCATGACTGAACCGACGCACACCTCTCCGTCGAATACTCCAATTTCGTATCCGGCTTCAAGGCTATTCTTTTGTACGTCATCCAGATTGACGTACACATTCATCGGATTGTACGGATTGCCGGCAAATGCCGAGACGAATTGTTCCGGTGCTACCATATCCGGCTGTGTTGCACTTTCCGCAATCGCTTCCGGTCCCTCCATAGTTTGGCGGTCAATGCGCAGACTGGCGTCGGCAAGGACCTTCAGGTAATAGCCTTCACCCGGTACAAAGGTTTCGATGTTGTCCTTCCACGTTCCCAGGATCTGCTCGATGGCTTTGCCTGATTCATTCTGAATCTTGATCAGGGCACCTTCATCAATAAGGGGCTGGACCATATTTAACGCCGCTTGCGGCGAATTGACCGGATAGCCAATGATGTTCCAACCGGCCTGCAACGGAACGTCGAACGGCAGCGGGATCGGAAATCCCTGTACTTCCAGCTCGGTATCTTCCGACACCTTCAGGTAGTACCCTTCTGACCCTGCCCAGGACCCGATGTTATTCTTCCAGGTCCCCAGAATCTGCTCGATAGCTTTGCCGCGTTCATCCTGCACCTTAATGAGCTGGGCGGCATCCACCAACGGCTGAGCAATATTCATCATATCCTGATTTACCGGTTCAATGGCAAACGACATGATATTCCAGCCTGATTGCAGACCAACGATCTGTGGCATAATGCTGAAGAACTCTAGCTCGGTTACTGCAGATTCATTGGAGGTGTATATTTCGTTACCCTGGACTACTGAAATATTCGGACTTGAGTATTCTGCTTGTTCTGCTGCTCTCCAGAGCCGGAATTGCAGCGGATTACCCGGAGTAAAGCCATCTTTTTCCGGTGTGCCCGGGTCGTCGGTGGCCGCCTCCATGTCCAGAGATTCCATCAAGGTGATCGGTCCCTGTACTACCCCGGCCCCTATACAGACTCCTTCGTCGAAAATCCCAATCTCGTCGCCAGCGGTTAGGTCAAGGCTATCGAAGGTGGCCTTGGTTACATAAATATTCATGGCTTTATATGGATTGCCTTCGTAAGCCGGAGTAAAGTGCCGTTCGACGCCAGTCGTAGTCAGCCATTTCACCGCCAGCGCCTGTTCCGGCTGACTGTCGTCAATGGCGAAGTGGTGATATACTCCCGGAGGCGCCTCATTGTCCATGGGATACGGATTACTGAAATCCAGGTTGGCCGGATCGTACGCCGCATATTTATACTGTTGATTGCGATACGTACCCGGAACGAAGGTCACCTGATTGGACCAGATGTTGTCACCGGCGACAGCATCGCCGCCATTGATACCGTCGTCGAATGTTCTCAGCATCGCACTCGTATCTTCCACCGCAAAACCGGGTGACCACTTAAATGCATGCATAAACACCGATTGCACATTGGACAGCGGTTTTCCGTTCTGAGCGTTGATCGCATTGTTCAGATCTACAGTAAAAGTATACTGGACCTGTTGAGTCACCACTTCAGCGAATGCGATTGCCGGAACCATTGGCTCCAATACCATGCTGCCCGTTTCGAGCGTAAAGATCCGGTTTTCCCCTGTTTCCAATCCACTGTTCACAAATTGTCCCCCGGGAGCGGCATAGAACTTCCATTCTATCACCGTACCGCCAGGTACCCGAATTTCCACCATCCGTGAATACAGGCTATCATCAGTTTCGGAGGGGAACAGTTGGTATCCAACCCGCCAGTCCTGAAATGACCCGAACACCGCGATCCGATTCGAATCCGGGTCAAATCCATTACGGAGCAACTGTCGCATATCCGCCTGGAAGGTAACCGTGGTTGCATTTTCAAAGATATCCGTTCGCTTGCGTGGCAGGATCTGATAACCATCATCATACGGTGCTTCCTGATCGAACTGGGTAATGATACCGATGACGTCAAAGGAATCGGTTGGAGCCTCCGAACCATCCACATTTGTCTCTTTATCGATGCGCATGGTCAGAATGGCGCCGGCTTGGTCCGTGATAGACAGGTTAGCATCGTATCCTTCGAGAGGCCAATCACCTGAAAATGCTACACGTTCAATCCGCACCAGCTCGGATTCAAAACTCTCGGGCGCAGCAAGGATTTCATCAATCGTCAGCGGCTGAGTTTCCGGGAGCGGTACCCCTGCATTCAGAACAACAACGGCTTCGCCCAGCAGGCTCCTATCATAGATTTCAGGCTGGATTTCCAGTTTTCCGTTATACTCCATAATACGACCGGTGACCTGAATCAAATTCCGCGCATCCAGGTCGTATTCGAAATCCCGGTGAAACAGGATAAGACCGCCGGTGCTATCCTGGATTGCGTACTCCGAATATCCTTCACCGAAGTTGGTACTGGTTACCGTTGCTATTGACCGGACCACGCGACCAACACCGAGTGCCCGGGCTTCAGCCAGTGTCTTCCGCTCTGTATAAATATTTGGAAATTCCGGAGCCAGGGTCGTATCGGATTTCGGGAAGGTGAAGGAACGATCCCCACCCAGCTCCCAACCGCCATCCAGAAACATATCCCCGGGACTTACGGCAAATTTCCAGGGGACGTCCCAGCCGGGTACACCGGCAACTTCAATAGTCACGGCATACTGGTTTCCCTCAATCTGCACGAGTTCCGGTCCCGGCTGCCAATTCGAAAACCCGCCACGGACTTCCAGTACCTGATTTGTCGGGTCGAATCCTTCGCTTAGCAGATCCGTGATATCCGCCTGGAAGGTGACCTGCGTCGTATCTGTCGCCGTGATTCTCTGGAATTCCGCGGTACCCATTACGGACGGATTCTCCCAGACATTCCCTTCCGACCACCAGAGTAATTGGTGATCCCTGACGCCGGTATCGTTGTCTTCGTAATAGATTTCGAAACCGAATTGGTGGCCGGAGTACTGCTCCATCCCCAATGCCTGCAATGGGATGGCCATTTCCAGATCCCAGCCATCATCGGTATTCTGCAGAGCCGCCGTTATCACTTCCGGATCAAACCACGCCGTTTGCCAACCAACGGATACGTTCGGTGCCTCCGGGCCATATGTTACTATAATTTGGAAATCATTCGATCCGTCATACGCAAATCCCTTGCTGTTGTCCCCATCGAAAAATATTTCGAATCCATCGTTTTCCCAGGACTCTGCACCATCCGTACGTAGAATATCGTCGCGAACAGAGGCAAACAAGTTCAGATTCGTTTGATCCCAGCTCAGACGAAAATCGCCGGAGAGATCGGCGGGACTATCAATCGGTTCACCGTAATTAATTTGGTGCACGATTTCAGTCATCGGAACGCTTTCCCATGCCGGGTCCGCAATGCCATCGATAACCGGAGCGTTAACCATGGGGACAGGTAGCACGTACTCCTCTTCGAAAGTAGTCACACACCAGTCCTGACGTTTCGCATCAGAGCCGCCGGGGCCATCGACCGTCAAAGTCACAGTGTATGATCCAAATTCGAGATAGGTGTGGGATGGATTTTGCTCGGGACTTGTGGTACTATCGCCGAATTCCCAGTACCAGCTATTAATATCTCCGGTCGACATATCGGTAAACTGCACTGTGAGTGGATAGGACCCCACTGATGGATAAACGTTGAAATCGGCAACCAGAGCAGCTCCACTCTGTTTGAGTACAATCGCCTTATCGATGTAAAACGGTGAAACTGTGTCTGGTTCACGACCTAAAACCTCGACGCCAAATATGTTTAGTGGTGCGCCATAATTCCAAGGGACTACAACTTCGATTAAATTCCAGGCACCAACTTTAAGATCCCCTGGATTATACCAGTTATGGAACCAGGTGAAACCTTCGCCGAACTGAATGAATACCTGAACTCCCTGTAGACCGGTGGTATCATCCAGCCAGACATGAAGCTGGATCCTGTCGTTTGGCACTAAATTCCGGTATTCATTATTGATCAACATAATGCCGGTTGTTGAGGTATCCGGATTATCGACCATCCGGACCGAATAGTTGCCGCTGAACGGGTGAGTATCATCGAGTTGACCGATACCGGACGGCGACTGCCACCCCTGTAAGTCATCTTCGAAATCCCAGATCATGACTTCCGTTAATCCGTCTTCGATATCTGCCCGGTCACGTGGTTTAACAACGTAGTTCCCGTAAGTAAAGTCCACGATGCCGGTGATAGATGGGATAACGGTCTCCATCGACGGGGACATATACTTTAGATGGCTTACACCGATCACACACGGACCGCTCCCGTCATCGATCTCCCATTCCCAATTCCCCAGATTGGGATTCGAAACCACAGGATTATTCAATCGCACCGGCACAGATTCAAATTGCTCGGCAAATTCAGGATTCCTCAGGTCACCGGTACGAAGATTGATCGGTTCGGGCAGCGAAAAATTAACGTCAAGCAGCTCGATTTCGTCAACCACTATCTCTGTCATATCGTAATATTCATCAACCGTGCCACTCACGGCTATCAGATCACCCTCGTTCGTCTGGATGGTTGCTGTATTGTCGTAAATCAGGATACCGCTCCAGGGCCCGCCGCCTTCAGCCTGAATAAATGTCCGTGTTTGATTATAGACACCGGTGGCTGCGGTCACGATTCCTCGTACCAGCACTTTTCGCCCAATCATCGCTGGATCCTGCTGAGCCACAGAAATGGGCACTTCTAAGTATTCACCACTGGCTGTCGTTGTTTTCCACATATCGACTGGCAGAACTTGCAACGGTTCGGTATCACTAATCGTCAACCCGTGATCGTCCCCGAAACCGGACTCGTTATCCAGCGCATCCGGACGGGACATATCCATATTGGTGTTGTCGTAAATACCGTATTTGTAACCCCAGTCGAATTTTGATCCGGCGGGGAACAGTACTTCGGCCGTCCAGATGTTATCTCCGGCGATGCCATCTCCCTGCGTAGTACCATCATTGGACATATGGAGCGCTCCGGTAGTATCCGGGATCGCTCCCCAGGGAGCCCATCCCCATTGGGCCACGGAGATAATACCGTTAAGCAGTACTTCCTGCACATTGGTAAACGGCTCGCCGGTCTGGAAGTTGACCGCATCGGTCACGTCGACGGAAAAGCGTACGGTAACGTCCTGCGAAAGGCCAACAGGCGCGACCTCTGTGTCGAGTTTGATACCGTCAACATAAACCGTTGGAGTATACTCTTCGGATTCCCTGAATATCTGTAAACCGACAGCCTTGAGAGGCCTGACGTATTCCGCCGGAACCTCAACGATCACTTCGTTCCAGGCTCCGGGCGTTAGTGTAAAATTTTCGCTGTCGTACCATCCACTGTACCATACCCAATCGCCGTATTGGATATAGGGTTGCAGTGCACTTATACCCTCAACATTATCAATCCATACCTGAAACCGGAATTGATTTCCCGGTTCAACATTGGGACAAATCTCATTCTTGATTTCCAGAGGAACAGAACTTTGCCACGCGGTAATCCCGAGTGCATTAATCCCATCGAATACTGGAGAATTAACGGTGTTCGCATTTCCGTAAAAAGCATACCAATTGCCCGGGCCTTCCTCGAAGTCCCATGCACTCTGCTGTACAGCAGATCGGATAATATCCTCATGCGTCCGTGGCAGGACCTGGTAATCGTCAAAAAATTGAGAGACCACCCCGATGACATCAAACGGACCTTCCGGCTGTGGTGTCTCATCGATATTCGTCTCCTTATCGATACGCATAACGAAGGGCAACCCACCAGCATCCGTGATATCCATGTTTGCATCCTGTCCGGGTGTCGGCCAAGCACCACCAATGGTGGCCACCTGATCCAGGCGGACCAATTTCCCCTCGTACATCTCCGGACTTTCAAGAATGTCCCCGATTGTGACCAAGATTGGAGAAGGCGGTGTAACATTACTTTCCAGAACAACTATGGCATTCTCCGGGATATTATCGTGGGTCTCCGGGACAATCTCCAATTTACCGTTGTATTCGACGACCCGGCCGGTTACCTGGACGCGATCCCG
Source organism: Candidatus Neomarinimicrobiota bacterium (assembly GCA_021734025.1). Taxonomy (NCBI): domain Bacteria; kingdom Pseudomonadati; phylum Fidelibacterota; species Fidelibacterota bacterium. Next base: position 8,435 of record JAIPJS010000026.1, on the reverse strand, counting down.
AAATGTGACCGGTAACTCAACGCCACCGTGATAGAGAAAGATTCCCGCGTTGGCATCCTGCAGTGTAAGGTCTGAAAACCCCGTCCCGAAATTGTGGGATGTGACGATACCTTGCACACGAATCACCCTATCGAGACCAACAGTTCGGGCATCAGTAATGGTCTTTACAGAAGTGTACAGATTCGGTGATTCTACCGGCAGGGTCGTTGCTGTTTCTCCAAGGACGAACGACCGGTTCGCACCGAGTTCATATTCACCCCCTAAAAATTCGTCGCCTGGAGTTACACAAAACTTCCAGAAGACTTCAGTTCCGGCAGACATGTCCACTGGCAATGTAATTGAATAAATATTTTCACCATTAGAGGTTAGATTTAATCCTGTTCTCCAGGTGTTGAATTCACCCCGGACTTCCAGATTATGGGTTCCAGGATCAAACCCTTCATTGAGTAACTCTGAGATATCCGCCTGAAAAGTCACGTCCACCGCAAAAAGCGGTACAGTTAAAACCAAACTGAACAGGACAGTCAATAGAATCCCTAACTTCATCGTCTTCATAACACGTTCTCCTGGTATTTCTTTGTTGAGGGTATGGATAAATGAAATGGCGTGGCAAGAAAATTTCGGATAGACAAAGTGCACCTTTTACTCTATTCCCATCGTCACAAACATCTATTCCCAAATGCAGAAGCAATTATCAGATAGGTACAACTGGTACATCATATGGAAAGGCAAAACAGGCGTAGAAGAGTTCTACCTTTCTTTATGAATTCGGAGGACTTTTTCGACTACAGTGAACAGGATGCAGCGATTATCGGGATGTCAAAATTGTCCGTCACGTTGCTAGCAAGTTCATATCATTGTCGTCGAAAAGCAATAAGTAATTAAGTTTTATAAAATATTACATGATGAATTAAGTCACATTAAGGTATTAGGTTTCATAGAATAAAGGTGTATATTATTTTTTTTAGATCACATTTACCAATTTTGGGAGAGCTCTCCGTAATAAACTATCGGCCATGCAGAAAACTATAACGTGCTCATTTGTCCGTTTTATTTACTGTCCGACCATAGAACGTTCTATTTCAGTTTGACCGTCCTCTCCCTAATCTGTAGTATAATGTATTCTCTGTTAACCTAATTTCACGAGGTGACTATGGATGTAAAATACGCTCGTAAAGATGTTGTTATCATTGGCGGGGGCCCCGGCGGCGTCACCGCGGCTAAAGAGGCAGGCAAACTTGGCGCTTCCGTTGCGCTGATTGAACAGGATAAGCCGGGCGGTCGGGCACTCTGGCATAGTCTGGTTCCCAGCAAGGTCTGGCTGGATGCAGCGGATACCGGTGACGAGGTTGTTCACGCGCAGGAGATGAGCTATCCCATGGGCGGCTATATTATCCAGCCAGAGAAAGTCTTGGAGCGGCTACAAACCGTAAAAGATCGGGAACACACACGGGACAAAAAAACTTTTGAAGATCTGAATGTTGAGGTTTTCAACGGGAAAGGCCACTTCCTGGATGATTATACGATTCAAGTTACCAGAGATGGCGAAGAGGTCGCCCGGGTCCATGGGGAACAGATTATTATCGCCTCGGGATCCGTCCCGATATTTCCGGATGATTTGAAACCGGATGGAAAACGCATTTTAGCGCCACGGTTTATGAGCCATCGAAAATCCATCCCGGAGAGTATCATCGTGGTTGGAGGCGGCGTGACCGGCTCGGAAACAATCTACCTTTTTAATCGCCTGGGAAGCGAGGTTACGGCGCTAACAGATATTGACACATTGCTCCCCCGGAGCGATGCTGACATTTCAAATACACTGGAATCTGTCCTTTCGAGACGTGGCGTTGAATTTCATAAGGGCCAGGCCGTACAGTCAATCGTAAATCATGGCGATCACGTTGAGGCGACTCTCACCTCGGGCAATTCGTTCGAGGCGGAACTGGCGTTTGTCGCTATCGGCCGGGTCCCGGACACGTCCAGGCTGAACCTGGGAAAAACGGGAGTGACCTACGATAAACACAAGGGGATTACCGTCGATGGGCAACTTCGCACTAAGGTACAGCATATTTTTGCTATCGGAGATGTAACCGGTCCGCCCATGCTGGCAAACAAGGCCATCGCCCAGGCCCGGTTTGCCGTGAGCAATGCGCTGAAAAAGACCAATTATTCCTACCAGCCGGATTGGGCAGTTGAGGCGATTTATACCGTTCCTGAAGTGGCTCAGATTGGAATGACGGAAACCGAAGCATTTAAAAAAAACCGGAACGTCAGAGTACTCAAAACCGATTACGGGAAAGTCCTGAAATCAAATATTATTGAGCATCAGGAGGGGTTTTTAAAGATGCTTGTGAACCAGGACAATGATCGGATTTTAGGGGCATCGGCCGTTGGTGATCATGCCGCAGATCTCCTGGCCCCGGTAGCCGTTGCGTTGAAGGCTGAAATGACCTTTCACTCGTTTCAGCAGATAGCCCCGGCGAATCCTACCATCTCTGAACTTCTGGTGGCTTTGGAGTGAGATCCGGAGAAGTAAATATCGGATATCAAAAACAAGAAATTCGCTTTCCCTAATACGGAACGAGGAAAAAGTATCGAGTATTGTGTATAACGGAAAGGACCTTCCCGAATCTTTTCCATGCAATACGCAGTTCGGACTTGTGTGGACTTGTATGGAACACTTGGACATCAATACTTGGACACAAATACTCTATAATATCCTGCCTTCACCAGCCCAAAGATATCATACTTGAACACACGCCTCGGAGGTATCCCTTTGGGAAACACCCGAACACTTGAACACTATTGTTAACTCCCGTCCCGGAGCCGGCGGCAGGTTTGGATATCAAAGGAGACCCGTCCAATTTTCCCCGTGGTTTGATCCCGGAACGTCTTGAGAAATTCGACCAGATGGTACGCGTCTTTAAAATTCGATACCAGTCCGAAAGACACCCGGACTGCTCCGGCACTCTTGCCTTCCTGGTGTTCTAATACAGACAAGAAGTGCGGATAATTGACCTTGTCACGATTTGCGAATCCGGCCTCCATTTCTTTAGCAGTCAATCCTTCGGCCACCTCGATGACGCCGGGGTTACAAAAGCAACCTGTGCGCAGAGAAATTTGTCGCGTATTGGCCAGCTCCTCCACTCGCCGAAAATCGATCAGACTCCCGTCCGGATCGTAAATGTTAAACGCAACGTTACCGCCCCGGGCTTCAGTAGTCGTTGGGCCATAGACGCGCACCATGGGATTTCCGTTAGAGTGGCGCAATTCCATCAACGTCGCAAGCAGCCAACCGGTGAGACTTTGGACCCGGCGATGTATCGATTCGATGGAAACAGATTCCAACAGATCCAGGCCGAACTTTACTGCGGGGATATTCAGATAATCTACTGTCCCGTCTTCAAATCCAGCCTCGTCGTCAGCCAATTGATGATTCATTGAATGCACGGAAGCGAGCGCTATAGTACCGCCGGCAAACCAGGGTCGCCGAAGTATCCCAAGTGCCTTTTTCTTGGCGATAAGACAACCGATTCCGGTAGGGTATCCGAACATCTTGTAAAACGAGAGTGCCACGAAATCCGGTTGAACTGCCGATAAATCCAGCGTATTCGTCGGCACATAAGCCGCCGCATCCAACAGCACATGGCATCCGGCATCCTGCGCCTGTGGGATCCAATCCATGGAATGCTGGACTCCGGTGAAGTTGGACTGTGCCGGGTAGGCCAGCAGGTTCGGCACAGATCTATCACAGTTGTCCAGGGAATCCTCGAGCCCCTCATCATCCATGCGCAAATCCGGCATTGCTACCGGAATATATTTCACCTCGGCCCCCTTATCTCTGGCGAACACCCGGATGCCATTCACCGAATTGTGGTTATCGACGGTGAGCAGAAACCGGCTTTCACGCTGGAATGGAAACGCTTCACCAACCAGCTTTAATGCCCCGCTGGCGTTGAGCGTAAAAATCGCAGTGTATTCATCCGGAGAAGCGCAGAAGTATTCCAACACCCTGGCCCGCGCTTCCTCAACGACGTCTGTCATTTGACGGGAAGTCGGGTTGTTGGAATGCGGATTCCCAAAGACGTTATCCGTAAGCAATTCGGTATGAGAATTCAGCTGAGATTTGGCGTACAGGCTTCCACCTGTATAATCAAGGTAGATTTGACCGTTTTGATCCAGGCGCTGAAACTCCTGCTCCCGGAGATCATCAAGTTCGGCCGTATTCCCGTAATCCGGAAACCGGGATACGAATTCCCTGTATAGTTGATCATAGCCGCTCATAGATACTCCCGAAATCTCACGACGATTGCTATTTTTTTCCAATGAAGGGATTACGATACACCGACGCAGGATTGATCACAAGGATTTTTCTCCAGTTGAGAAACCGCCAGCTACATGAGAAATTATATTTTGATAAGAACAGTTATGAGATGGAGGGAGACTAACATGAAACATCTGGAAGTGAAGGGGGTAACAATCCCCGCGCTCGGCTTTGGCACATACCTATTGCGCGGGACGGCCTGTACGGACAGCGTACTCACCGCATTGAAGTTGGGCTACCGGCACATCGATACCGCCCAAATGTACCGGAACGAATCAGCAGTCGGCAAAGCCGTCCGTGAATCGGGCATTCCCAGAGATCAAATATTTTTAACGACGAAAATCCTCGCCTCGAATCTGGCGCCGGAGGACGTTTTATCGTCCACACATGCCAGCCAGGAAAAACTCGATTGCGAATATATCGACTTACTGCTCATCCACTGGCCAAGTGCCACCGTCCCAATCGACGAGACAATCGATGCAATGAACGACTTGCAGGAAGAAGGTATCGTCAAACACATCGGCGTCAGCAATTTTTCCGTCCCGGAGATGGAAAAAGCTGTCGACGCCTCGGAGACGCCGATTCTTACAAATCAAGTCGAGTACTATCCCGGCCGGGGGCAGGATGCGATGCTGGAATATTGCCAAAAGAACAATTTGATGCTTACCGCCTACAGCCCGCTGGGGAAAGGACGCGTAATCGATGATAAGACATTGGATGAGATTGGCGCTCGCCACAACAAAACCAGCGCACAGGTTGCACTCCGGTGGTTGATTCAGCAGGAGAACGTGGTGACCATCCCGAAAGCAGGACAGGAGAGTCACATCCGTGACAATTTTGATATATTTGATTTTGAACTGAGTGCCGGGGAGATGGAGACAATTCAGAATTTATAAAATAGCGTAAATGTCTTCGATTGGTCGAGTTGTTTCATAATCTTACTCGTCCCACAGGGTTTCCTTTAGGATAATCATAATCTTAATCATCATTCGATGTATTGTAGTGTTTATGTATTCGGGTATTCCAGTATTTTCTGTCAGTGATCGCTCCCAGCGTCTCCGACAGTTTGCTTTGAATATCTGACAATAGGTTGACAGTGGAGCGATAGTGTTCAGGTTATAAACGGTGAGATGTAAGACAAAAGGACCTGTATAAGGTATTGGGTTAAGGAAAGGGGAAATCTGTTGGTAGTCGCGGCTTCAGCCGCGAAAAATTCAATCACCTTTCAAAGCAGACCGATTTCAAAAGCGGTACTGAAACCACATCATTGGAAATCAGGTTACGATAACTCTCACTTCGATATTCGTCTACCACGTCGAATTGACAATTCTTCATTTGACCTCCCCAGGTTTACTGTATTGGTTCAACCCCTCCGGGGTTATGGTTTCAGCACTGATTCCATTTCCCCAGGTTCCACCGGGGGGTTATTTATATTGAAGCCCCTTGGGCTTCTTTCAACATATTCAAATGCGGCAACCGAGAACAATCTCAGGAATTGAATAATAATAGCCCTGGATGTCCCATAGGAATCCCGTTGGGGGAAACCCGGGGTTCCAATCGAATAATACGTACGATCCCAAAGGGATCGAATATGTCGGAGGTGGAGAATAGCCCCGGATGAAATCCGGGGTTCCAGATATCAACCCCAAGGCAAGGAGGTTGAACAAAATTGTATTGCGCAAGATATTATCTTGCGTTACATCAAAACGACTACTTTTTCCCTTCGTGATTCTTCGCATATCTTAGTTCTGGGAGGAGCCTTTTCCGGGGCGGCTGCTATGGTTTATTGGTTTCTCCGCAGGAATGCATGGATCAGGGAATTCAAACAATCTTCAAGTCCCCACGGGACGACTGAATATTACATATTACGTGGCTGCAACTGTCCAGGAGAGTTACGAACAATTACAGATCATTATGAATCGAGCTGACAATAAAATATCTTTTTTAGCTGACAATAGGTTGACAATAGGACAACTGTGTTAGAGTGTTAATGTGTTCAGGTGTTCAAGTGACAACGTTTTATAAAGTTACCGGGTTACCGTTGAAAACGGTCCCGGGTTTTGTTGGTTGTTGGTTGTTCGTTGTTTTACTTCGTTCAACTTCTTTGAATTCTGTCCTTCGCTGAAAAGCCGTGGAAGTTTTCACAACGAACAAAGTACAACGAACGACAAACAGTTTTTTTTCTTTCTTCCTCAGAACAGAAACAATTACGATTAGGATAAAGAGTAAGATTAGGATTAGGAAACAGCGTCAACAGTAATACAATAACACCGTAACACGTTAACACTGTTTTTCCTCTATACCCGTTTTTTACGTAATACGCAATACGTAACACTCACCTTCTCAACGACGCCTTCGTAAAAATATACTCCGGTATATCCGCGTTGAACTCAATGGATTCGATGATGTATTCCGTTCCCTCGCCCTGGGAGAGCGCATCTTTGAAGGTCATTCTCTTCGGATACCACCGACTGTCTTCCCGCATAACCTCGTGGATTTCGGCGGTTTTCAACAACTTGCCGCTCTTGGCGTAGCGGTTTTCCTTAAGCGGCAACATCCGTTCTTTGTCCACCCATATTTTGCGGCTGTGATAGGCGATATCCTCTTTCGTGGCCGTCAGTTCCAGCACCCAGCAGTCGCGATCATTGAACATCTCCTCACCGACCACTTCCGCGGTGTACATGTTCTCCAGCTTCGGATCTTCCATCATATCCTCGTAGGAGAGATCCGAGCCCATGACCGACTGCCGGAGCATGTGTCCGGCGATGCGGATGGTGCGGTCGGTCTGCGGTGAGTACATCCAGAGCTCGTCCTCCAGCTTCAGCATCTTGGTGCCCGCCTCCCTGGGCGGCGACAGATATTCGGTGAACGACTTCTCCGTCCCCTGGATCCAGGATTTGGCGGTAACCGACCGGCTGGCGCGCCGCCCGTGGATGACCATAGTCGAGGTCGCGATCATGTTCTCCGCAGACTGATTTTCATCGATCTGCCGGAGGATGTCATTTCCGTCAGGCATCTGCGCCAAACCCATCGCTGGGAATATTAATAACAGTGATAGTGCAAGTATCAGATATCTCATTGGACTTCCAGTTCTTTAAAGAGTGAAGCGGTTTCACGTTTATAGATGCCGAGTCCGGCAATCATGGACCCGAGTGTTGTCGCCAGAAATCCCGGGAAAAACCCGATGTAATAGCTGGTCACCGTCACCCTGGCTCTGATAACGTTCGGCATGAGCATGTTGGAGCTGCTCATCATCTCCTCTATGTTGACTCCGTGGGCCTGCATATAATACGAAGCCGCCAGTCCCAGGGCGGTGCCGATGACCGAACCGACGAAGCCTATCATCACCGATTCGGCGATCATGGTGCGGTAAATGTGCCCCTTGTCCTCGCCGATAGCCAGGCGAACACCGTATTCGCCGTACCGGCGTAGCGTCCCCATCAGGCCGGTATTCCAGAGAACGATGGACATAACGAACACAAAAATTCCAACGATGACACCGGAGATATAATCCATCATCTGGAGCATCGTGCCCAGGTCATTCTGTTCGCTGAGTTTCATAATTGTCGGGGCGAACTCGCCATCGCCGGAAACCGGAAGTGATTCAAATTTTTGTACCACGGCATCGGCACGTTTTTCCTCGTATCTGCCGTCCTTGAAAAATCCCAGGATCTCCCCGGCGCCGTCATCCATGTTCAAGGCCGCCTGAATGCCACTGATATCGGCGATTAATCCGCCGCGATCCATAGCCTGCACGCCGAAATGGACCGTGCCCACTACCTCGAAATTCTGCATAGCCATACCTCCGTACATGCCGGAGCTGATGAGCGTCGCCTGGTTGCCGAGATTGATTTCCAGCTTCCGGGCAAAATTCTCACTCACCAGGATCTCGAACGGCTCCTCCGGAAGACGTCCCTGCACCAGTGAATTGCGGATATCCAAACGCTCAACCTCTCCGCTGGACGGATTCAACAGATCCACCGCCATGCCTGCCGCAGGCCCCTGGGAGCGGGTTTCGCCATTCTCGTCCGGAATATCGATGAGCCCGCCAAACGTGATCCGTGGCGTCCACCGGATCTCCGGAAACTCATTTCCGAGCTGTTCCTGCAAA
>JAIPJS010000025.1 GCA_021734025.1 Candidatus Neomarinimicrobiota bacterium | reverse complement strand
AAGCGCGATAAATCTCTTTCCGCTGTTTCGGAGTTAATTTCGTGTTTTTATGAATGTCCATAGGGCCTCCGTTGTTTCCAGTTACGCTAGTGTACAAGCTGAGTAAACTGTAAACAACGCGCTATTTTCTAACATGTTAATGTGTTAAAGTGTTCCTGTGTTCCAGTTCCCCCCGTCGGCCCCCGCTTGGCGTTAGCCGTTTCCAGCGCCGATGACTGTTATAACATCGTGGTATGTGGACACGAATGGCGTTTCAACGAATCGTCAACGATACTTAACAAAAACCCTCTTAAGAAGGAGCTACCACAATTTTTGAGTGCGCTCCTTACATTTTGACAATTGTTTCTACACAATTTGCAATAATGGAATTCGCAGCGACAGAGAATAAAGAAGAAACAATCTCCCTCAAACACTTTTGTTGCGCCTTTCTCCAGCTGAGAAAACATCCGGCCAAACTTAGGAAACATGAACTGTAACACGATAACACTCTAACACATTAACACTGCCGTTCCCGTCTTTTCATTGGAAATTCTGTTTGAAAACAGTGAGATTTAACCTTCGGAAATTCTGAATGAAAGGGAGTGACAATGGGGAGTTTTTGGGAATGGTGGCAGTATCTGCCGGCAAAGATGGATCCGGTTATATTTACCATCGGCAGTTTTCAGCTTCGGTGGTATGGCACCATGTACATCGTTGCGTTTGCTGTAACCTACATTCTGACTCAGTACCGTGTTAAGGATGAAGACCTGGAGTATTCCCAGGAAGTCATCGAAAATTTCTTTATGTATGCCATCATCGGCGTGCTGGTTGGCGGGCGGCTGGGATACGTACTCTTCTACAATTTTGGATACTATCTTCTGCATCCGCTGGAAATTATTCTGCCGGTTCGGTTCGGGAATGGTGTGGAATTCACCGGGATCAGTGGCATGTCGTATCACGGTGGCGTGATTGGAGTGATACTGGCATTTGTTTACGTGAGCAAAAAGCACAATTTGAACTTTTTCCGGTTTACCGATCTGGTTGCTCCTGCCATTCCACTGGGCTACATGTTCGGTCGCATCGGAAATTTTATTAATGGGGAATTGTATGGCCGGGTCACCGACGTCTCCTGGGGAATGTATTTTCCGTTAGATCCCACTGGCCAATTACGCCATCCATCCCAATTGTACGAGGCATTCTTTGAGGGCCTTTTTCTCTTTGCGATTCTCTGGATTATAAGAAAACGGACACCGTTTCAGGGATTCCTGCCCGGCCTTTACCTTATTGGATATGGCGTCGTTCGGTTTTTCATTGAATTTTACCGGATGCCGGATGAACATTTGGGGCTCGTTTTTCTTGGAATGACTGCCGGACAGATCCTCTGCCTTGCGATGATTGCTGGTGGAGTGGTCTTCTGGCGACTTGCGAAACGCGCGGATTGAGCGGATTTCGTTATCAGGATCACACCTTCGGAGTTCGAAGTTGAAAACATGTAAAAACAATCGTAAAATCGGAACCGAATCGGGTTAAATTTTAACTTCCACCGCATATTAATTCCTTGGACGGACAGGGGAGGGGCGTAATGAATCACAAAATTATCATCGTATTGACGGGTATCCTGGTGAGTTTAGCGTGGAGTAGCCCGGGATCCGCGGCAGAAGTGAACCTTTTGAAAAAAAACGGGGATGTCACGATCAAAAGAGCTGATGAGGTGGCCTATTCCGACGCAATTGAAGTCGGTGATACGGTTACAGGTGGCGATTCCCTGAAAACCGGGGAAGACGGTTTTGCCGCATTATTGTTCAGGGATGATAAAAGTATAATCAAAGTCCGCCCCAAATCACTATTCACGTTAATATCTCAGGAAGAAGTGGATGCGGAAGTCCGGGAAATACGAATGGAGCGTGGGAAGATATTGCTGGAAGTCACAGGCTCCGGTGGAGTTACCTATCAACTGGCCACTTCCACCTCTGTCGCCTCTGTTAAGGGTACCAGTTTCTGGACCGTTTCCGATGGACAGGGGAATGATCGGTTTATCGGCCTGGACGGTACCGTCGAAATCGTAAATACGGTAAGCGGTGATACTGTCCAGCTTCACGAAAATGAAACGGTCATCTCGTCGCCCTCCGGTTCCATTATGGCAACGCCAATGATCCAAAGCGATCCGCCGGCCGACCCGTATCCCGAAGGGATAGAAGAAGGCGAGAGCGAGCCAATGGATGAATCGGCACCGGGCGGTGAACCTGCCATGCCCGAGGAGCCGGAACAGCCGGAAGATACCGGTGAAGGTGGAGGCCCGTTCGGCATGAGTACGAAAGCAAGTGTCGGTGCAGCGACTATTGGTGGCCAGGTATATAATCAAATTCGGATTCAGCCGGAATTTTCCATCGGAAAAGTAGGGGTCGGTTTGGATCTGGCTCTCTATGTAGATCAGGATGGAAATATCCGGAGTGAAGATTGGGATGACGCTGGCGATGTTATCGACAAGGTTTATTACATCCGATATGGACAACCAGGCCAGCCATTATATCTTAGAGCAGGGGCAATCGATAATGTGTCTTTGGGATATGGTCTGCTCGTAAACAGGTATTCCAATGCCATCGAATATCCCGGTGTTCGTCGCGTTGGTCTGGAATACGAGGTCCAATTCGGAGATTATACGGTGACCGGTTTTCTCAATAATTTTCGGGAATTCACAACGAAAGATGGTCCCGGTCTCTTTGGTACGCGGGTCGCCTACAATCCGTTCTGGAAGGTCGACGTCGGTTTCACCTATGTGGTGGATGGCAATCAATATCTGGGAGCGACGGATACCGACGGTGACGGCTATCCCGATCCGGTCGACAAATTCCCTGAGGATGGCAACCTGGTCAACGATTCGGATAACGATGGGCTCCCGGACTGGTATATTGACCAGTATGAACAACATGATGGGAATCCGCCAATTTATGACAAGGATATTAACAACGATAATATCATAGACGAAGGATACACCCTTACGCAGGCGTTGCAGTCAATCAATGGGGTGGACCAGGTGCCGTTCAGCATCGCAAATCGCTTTTTGAGTCATGCCGCGGCTGTTGACGTGGGAATCCCGGTGCTGGACTGGCGATACCTGAATCTGCACCTGTTCTCTCAGTTTGCGCAGATCCTGCCCACCGGCAATGAAGACGCCTCTAAAATCGATATGTTCAAGAACAGCTGGGGCGCCACGCCGTTCGGCATGCTGATGCAGATCGGTTTTGTCCAGACGCAGTTCGAGTATCGCTATTTCCAGAAATTTTTTGCGTCGGATATGTACAACAGAACCTACGAGATCGACCGTGTCACCACCGGCCGGACTGAGCAGGGTGATCTTGCCTTCCTGACGAAAACCGAGCAGGTACTAAACCGGTATGATTATACGCAAAAGGGGTTCTATGGGAGTGCTTCAGCAAATCTGTTTGATATGGTGACGCTGACAGCCTCCTACCAGGATATGTTCGCCGGAAATGACCGGCTGCGTTCTGCCTATACCGAACTGGGGTTAAATACGATGTTTATCCCAAAGATCCGGACGGCCAGCGCGTACATATACAAGTCAAATGTGAACAATCTGACCGTACTCCGCACCCCGGGAACCATTATGGGATATTCGTTTGAATATGAGATTTCAGGCGGTGCGGCACTCCGGTTGAATATGCAGGAGACGTACCGGGATCTAAACGGGAATGGTGAGATCGAAGACGGCAATGAAGTTGTGCGATCTACCAGTATAGAGACGGTCTTCTCCTTCTAGTTCCGCTTTGGATTAGGTGTGGTGATTTTGTCCGACGGTAATTAGTTTAATATTAAACTAACGTTGGAAACACGCCGTAAAAGGAGAAGACGATGCTACAGAAAAAAATTGAGCAATATAAATCGTATGCGCCATTATTGCTGCGATTAGGATTGGCCGCGGTCTTTATTGTCCATGGATATAATAAACTTTCCGCAATCGCCAATACCACTGAGTTTTTCGCCAGCATCCAAATCCCGTTAGCCGGTTTCTTTGCCTGGCTGGTCGCGTTTGTTGAATTTTTTGGCGGAATTTTAGTTGCGATCGGGCTATACACCAGGATTGCAGCGGCCCTCATCGCCGTAATTATGATAATGGCTATGTTCCTGGTCAAATTTGCCCAGGGATTCGTCGGCGGCTGGGAGTTTGATTTTACGCTCTTTATGGTGGCGCTTGCCCTGATTCTTCTGGGAAGTGGCGACCTTTCGTTCGGTAAATATCTGGAGTCGAGATAATTTATCCCTCCGTCTGATGACAATAATTCTAAATCAGAACAGTTAGTATTGAATCCACCACATCGAATTTCGGGAGCACTTTATGTTTGCCTCATTATCGTTGTGGCTAGCCTCCTTGCCAGCGCCACTACGATCTATGGCCAGTCCCCTCCAGAGTCTTACAGGCAAACGCTGTCCTCCGATTTTCGGGCGAGCGGGAATACCCTTATGGCGTATGCAATCAGCCCGTTGCATTGGGAAAAAACGGGGTGGGTTTCTAATGGGGCACGTATCGCCGGTGTCGGCGCAGTGAGTCTCGTTGATGAGAGCATTCGGTCGCAGATGCGAGACTGGCGCGGAAATTCCAACCACTGGTCCATGCGATCCGGGCGGGTTGCCGGGAGTAAGTACACAGCCGTTTCTTTATCCAGCGGGATGTATCTGGTCGGTTTATTCGGGGAGTTCCCTAGTGTACGTGTTACCGGGCGATTGCTCATGGAAGGATATGTGGCCGCCGGAGCAACCACCACCATATTAAAAACCCTGATCGGCCGGCATCGGCCATATACTGATGACGGTGTTTATGTTTTTACTCCGCCCGGCCTCGAAAGTCCATCCAGAGCATTACCTTCAGGCCATAGTACCACAGGGTGGGTGACAGCGACTGTGCTCGCCAAACGGACAGACAATACCCTTGCCGATGTTCTGTACTATTCCGGGGCGACACTCATTTCCGTCTCCCGGATTTACCATGACAAACATTGGCTCTCGGACGTAGTCGCCGGTGCGTTTGTCGGTTATGCTAGCGGCGCATTTGTGGTTCGGAAGGAACGGGAACGGCAAGACGCTGTTCGCAAAAATAACAGCAAGATGTCATTTAGCGTGCATCCACAACCGGGTATTACACTTCGGTGGCAATTCTAACATTATAGCGGCTTAAAGACCGGCGGAGCCGGATTGAACTACCAGTTGCAACTTCTGTGGAAGTCCCCTATAATCTTACTGTTTATTTTCGTTTATCTGGCTCGGATTACCCGTGAAATTGAAGGAAGTTTTCTATGCCTGAAGACCAGTTCTATGAAAACCGTTCTCTTTTTTCCGACTACTACCTGGAACATCGACTGACTGACCATCCCGAATGGGATGAATCCGTCGAAAAAGCATACCAATCATTCCAAGACCTGTATCAACAGAACACAGAGCTGTATCCCAAGCTTACAGGCAAGGAAGCCAAGACCGAAGAAAAGTTTATCAAACCGGCATTCGACATCCTTGGGTTCTATCCCGAAGTACAGGATAAGGCCGAGAGCTATGGCGAGTTAAATTTTCCGGATTATTCGCTGTTTGTCAGTGAGGAGCAGCGGACTGAGGCGTTACAGCATCTGGACGAGAGTGAATACTTCAATTATCCCGTGGCCATTGCCGATGCCAAATACTGGGACCGGCCCCTGGATTCGCAATTTTCGGATGCAGAAGAACGACTCTCAAATCGCAATCCCAGTTTTCAAATCGTCCATTATCTTGTTGCCACCGGAGTCGAGTGGGGTATCCTGACCAACGGGGCAGTCTGGCGTCTGTATTCAACCAGGGCCCGGTCTCGTGTGGATACGTATTTCGAAGTGAACCTGCAAACCATTCTCGAAGAAGAGGACAGAGAAGCCTTTAAATTTTTCTACCACTTCTTTCGGGCTGCCTCGTTCGTAGAATCTCCTGAAACGGGTGATACTTTTATCGAGCGGGTGTTTACCGGTTCCATTCAGTACGGAAGTGAGCTGCAGAATCGGTTAAAGGAACTGATATTCGATGAAATTTTTCTGCATCTAGCGGAAGGGTTTATCGAATTCCAGCAGAAAAACGGCACAAAGGATATTAATAGTCCGGAGAATCTGGACGATATCTACGAAGGGACGCTTCGCCTGCTCTACCGGTTGCTATTTATCCTCTATGCTGAAGCCAGAGATTTGCTCCCGGTGCAGGAGCGAGGCTACCAAAAATACAGTATGATGCACCTGAAACGGCGGGCCTGGAAAGCGGTACGGGAAGGAGAGACACTGAGCAGAGTAGGCCATGATTACTGGAATGACCTGCAAAGTCTCTTCCGGATTATAGATTTAGGTGACTCGGATTTAAATGTGCCGCGATACAACGGCGGTCTATTCCGGCAGAATCATCCCCAGAATGCCTTCTTTATTGACCATTCGGTGCCCGACAAATACCTGGTGCCAGCGCTGCACTTGCTCACAATGGACGAAGACCCGGAGACCGGCGAGAAGCGCTTTATCGATTACAAGACCCTCGATGTGGAGCAGCTGGGTTCCATCTATGAAGGACTGCTGGAATTTCATCTCCGTATCGCCGATGAGCCGCTGGCTGTCACCAAAGAAAAAGGGCGGGAAGTCTACAAGCCGGTAGATGAGGTTGACAAGCCTCTCCGTATCATCGAGCAGGGTGAGCCATACCTTGAAAATGACAAGGGCGAGCGGAAAGCCACAGGCTCCTACTACACGCCGGAATACATCGTGCAGTATATCGTGGAAAATACGGTGGGACCGGTTTTAGAAGACCGGGCAGCGAAATTTGCAGAGCTGATGGAGGAGATTAAAGAGAAGAGCAGCGGCAACCGGAAACAGCCGGTGAAGCAACTGGAGCAGGAAGCAATCAATACCTTTCTCGGCATTAAAATCTGTGACCCCGCCATGGGCAGCGGGCACTTTCTGGTACGAACCACAGATTATCTCGCAGAACACATCATCGTGGAGCTTGACAAATACCCGGATAATCCGGTTATCCGGCGGCTGGAATCCATTCGGCAGGATATCATTGAGACGCTGGAGGAGCAGGATATCTCCATCGATGAACGGGTGCTGAAAGATACCAACCTGCTGAAGCGGATGGTGATGAAGCGCTGCATTTACGGCGTTGACCTGAATCCCATGGCCACCGAACTGGCGAAACTGAGCCTCTGGCTGGATTCGTTTACCGTCGGCGCTCCGCTGAGTTTTCTGGACCATCATCTGAAGGTGGGGAATTCTCTCATTGGAACCACCGTCCATGAAGTTGAAGAAGCGTTAGAGCCAGAAGAAGGCGTAACCGAAGACCTGTTCGGCAGCCCGTTCCGGGGCCTGCTCCAGGCGGCCAACCTGATGCGGGATGTGTCTGCGCTGACCGACGCCACCTTCTCGGAAGTCGAGCAGAGCATCTCCAAGTACGATGCGTTCGAGCAAGCCATACAGCCGTATAAAACCATCCTGGACCTCTGGGTGAGCCGTCACTTCGGAAACGACGGCGTCAAGCAGGTGATGGAAGTCCACGGCCAGGACGTGCTGGACGCTCTCAAACAGGGGAGCCGGGAGAACCTGCATACCTCCGAAAACGAATCCCTCCAGTTGACTGAAGCATTATCCGGGGAACATCACTTCTTTCACTGGGAGCTGGAATTCCCGGAAGTTTTCATCAACCTGGAGCGGTCTGACTGGAAGGAGAATCCGGGATTTGATGCGGTAGTGGGGAATCCTCCTTACTCGTTTGGCAGGGATTGGGGACAAACAGGTATAAAAAATTATTTTAATGCAGTTTACAAATGTTCAAAGTATCAAATCGATCTTTATCAATTATTTACTGAGCAAGGTATTAGAATCAATAAATCGGGAGGATATTTTTCACATATTGTACCTGATACATGGACAAATGCAATTTATTCGGATATTCTTCGAAAGTTTATTCTCAAACAAACTGAAGTTTTAAAAATAACAAGCTCAGATATTCAAATTTTTCCTGATGCAACAGTTGATACTATAATTTTCTTATTCAGGAATTCTGAAAGGCATGGTAGTAATGAAGTATCAATACAAAAATTTACTAAAGACTTAACCATACATTATTTATACAGTATTAGCGTTTCAAGGTTTGAAAAGAATGAGAATTCACTTTTCAACTTTTGGCTATCACCTGAAATTGAGACAATAATTAATAAAATCAGGTCGAATGCAATTGTATTATCTGAAGTCTGTGAAACAACCAGAGGTATAAATGCTTACGATAAAGCAACCGGACAATCAGAAGAGGTTATTAGTAACCGAGAGTATCATGCCGAAGGAAAAATAGACGATTCATTTGTTCCTGAACTTATGGGGAAAGATATTGGTCGGTATGAGAATAGATGGGATGAAAATCATTATATAAAATATGGTAAATGGCTTGCCGCTCCACGGGAGATTAGGTTTTTTAAATCCCCAAAATTGCTTGTTCGTAAATTATTATCTGCCGGTAGAATTGTTTCCATCGTTGATTATGATGAATTTTTTGTTGACCAACAGCTATATATTGGAATTCCACATAATAAAAATTATAACCTGAATTATTTGTGCTCAATCTGTAACTCAAAGTTGATTAGTTTTGTTTTTAACAATGAACAGAGAGAGGAAGGAGTATCATTTCCTCATTTAAGAGTAGACGCTTTTGATAATTTGAAAATCCGAAAAATCGACTTCACTTCCTCCAATTCTGAAAGGGAATCCGGATTAAAAGAATTCACCGAGTTGCACAGTGAGCAAATCGAAACCGCTCAATTCGATAAAATGCTGGAATTGGTCAGCGGGCATTTGTCCGCCTCGCCGGAGCGGTCGGGTGTGGTTCATGACATCCTCGCCCACCTGGCGCAGCAGATGCTTCACATGCATGAACAGAAGCAGGACGAAACCTCCGGCTTCCTCTCCTGGCTGGAGCGGTTTATGGGGACGGCGCTGGAGAATCTCTCCGGCTACACCATCATCCAGGAATATTACGACATCGACGGCGGCAAAGAGGAACTCATCGACCGCCTGAAACGGAACAACAGTAAAATCCCCGACGCAGACATGACCGCCCGAGCAGCCCAGGAAAAGGTCATTGAGGAATATGAAAAAAGTATGGAGACACTCCGACCGCTCCTTGACCGCATCGAGAAAACCGATACGCTTATTGACCGGATTGTGTATCAGCTGTACGGGTTGACGGAGGAGGAGATTAGGGTAGTGGAGGATTCACCATAATTATTAAGCAAATGAGTAGAACAGCGGGATTTTCTGCCGCAGATCTAACATCAAATGAAACAAATCCTATTGTCGATGATTACAGTTATACTTAGATACTTCCAGGTGTAAAAAAAGTCGATAGGTGCAGGTTCCGAAATTTGAACAGATTTTATTTGGGTAGGAATTAAATTGGGTCAATACCATGGATATAAAAAAAGCCAGGCTGGGAACCGGGCAATCTGATGGCACACTACCTGAATAAAGCCGGACTACCGGGGAAATGCTTTCCGCATTAGTTTCAGTATACTTTTGCCTCCAATCATACAGCAGATCACATGTGCGTGAAAGCGGCCCTGAGGGATTCCAGTATCAAATTAACGGAAGGGTATACACATGAGAATTTAAAGCGGAAACTGGTAGTAATACAGAAACATATGGATGTTTAATTTGTTACTAACCAATTGCGGATGTCTGTGGTAATACTCATAAAAGATTATTATACTATATTCTAATCCAATTAAAAGTATGGATTGTTTATATTAAAGGAGGATTTATGTCTGTTTGTGTCGCTGTAAAGGTGGGTGAGGGATTAGTTTTTGCTAGTGATAGTGCCACAACAGTTGCTGGGGCCCCTGCATCATCTGGAGGACAACAGGGACCACAAGGTATAGTTAAAGTTTTTTATAATGCCACTAAAATATTTCAGATTGATAAATTACCAGTAGGAGTAATGACTTGGGGTGCAGGTTCATTTAAAGCTAGAACGATTGCTAGCCTTATAGAAGAGTTTGAAAACCAAGAAGAAATTAAACAACTTAAAGCAAGTAGTTTAGAGGTTGGCGATTTAGCAAAAACGTTATGGGACTTCTTAAATAAGAAATCTGATGAATTTTTTAGTGAGATCCCGAAACAAGCCAGACCACAAACCGGTTTAATACTTGCTGGTTACTCCGGAGATAATTTTTTTCCAGAAGAATATTTAATGGCAATACCAATGCAAAAACCGAGAAGGGTTCGGGAAGATGTTGAAGGACAACCAAATTTTGGAGCCAATTGGTATGGAATGACAGATGCTATAATTCGATTCCATCATGGTAGAGCAGATGAAATCACCGATATTTTAAATGAATTGGAAATTGATTCAGATACAATTGACAAATTTGAAAATCGCATACAACAAGACATACAATACAAGGTGCTTTTTCACGCTATGCCGTTGGGTGATGCTATAGATTATGCTCGATTCTTAATTGACTTGACAATAGCTAGGTTTAGGTTTGTGGTCGGGGCTGAACTTTGTGGGGGACCGGTAGATATTGCCACTATCACACGAAAATCTGGTTTTAGTTGGATCAGTCATAATAAATCTGAGTATGATATCAAATCACCAAAGATATATAAAACGAATACGGGGGGACAATCAAATGAGTAATTTCAGGGAAAGTACCAGCGGATCTACTGTAGAGTTAAATTTCACCTATAGATTAGATGAACAATCCATGGAACTGTTTAGTGAATCTGAATGGGTTATTGATGAATCTGTTTTAAATATAGACGAGAACGGTACTGACAATGCAAAGAGCTCTTCATCCGGTAGCTGGGATGATGTGAAAGAATTAATACCAACATAATATTAACTGTCACGGTAATTGATTAGGTGTGAAATTAAATTCAATTTTTGTAGATACTGCAGCTATATTAGGATTATTTAAACCAAATGATTATCTGAAGGAAATTTCAAAGACAATATTGGCAGAGTTATTAGATGATTATGATGTAAATTTGGTAACTACTAATTGGGTTCAATACGAAGCTCTATCTGCGTTAAAACAATTTGGATTTGAATACTGTGAAAGATTTTCAAGGTTTATCGATAAAGACATATTAAAAGTATATCGTATCAATAAACAATATGAGTTAAAAGGCCTTCAAACTTTTTGGCGATATAAAGACAAAGCATGGGGAATTGTTGATTGTACTAGCATGGAATTTATGTTCTCAAATAGCCTGATTTATGTATTTACTGATGATAATGACTTTGCCCAGGCTGGACTATTAAAATTGATAACATCAGATAAATCTGGTACTCCAATTAAGAACTATAGTATGCTATCATTCTTTGAATAGTCAGATTACGGTCATCAATAAATTGACAAATCAACTGACAAATTGAAATCTGCCCTGTCATACCAGTATTTCAGAGGAACTCATAATCTATTGGTAGTATATTCGAGCCCTGCTGGAATGCCATTGTATAGACAAACCCTCTAAGAGTTTAGGTGCAGATTAGTAGATAATCTTAAACATCTCACACTGAAGTGGGGAGGGGGATGACTAAAATTTTCTCCGCAAATGGTGCCCAATAAAATTCGCCTAATGGTAACTGAATGGTAACTTATTTTTCAGGTGGGAGTAATGGATTAAAAATGAAAAAACCCGCAAAGCCTTATGTTTAGTGGGTTTCTTAATGTGCGTCAGGGAGGAATCGAAACACAAGCCAATTGACTAAGAATCAATCATGAGTGAAAAATAAGCAAATGAGATTAGAAGTCAGCTATTAATTGTGCACAACAGATCAAGAGTAATCCAACAGAGACCAATCAAATAGTTCTAAGCTTCATCAAAGAAATCCGGAAACTGCTGTATTATTACTTCTGTCCCATCATGTACTTCCAGAAATTCGACCGCAGTTAATTCGTCAATAGGTTCAATATCATCTTCAACGGTGTCCTTTTCATCGAATTCCAGGTTAGACGATGAACCGGTTTCGAGATGTAAGAACAGATTGCCTTTGTGAGTCCGGTACAGGGTTTTTCTCCGGAAATCAGAATCCGCCTCTGGCTTTCTATTCGTCCAGGTGTTTAAGATTTCGGCAGTCTCGGTATCGTACAGTTTACCTTGAATTATTTTACGCATGGTGAATCTCCCTTCAATTAGGTTGTTCGTATGACCTGTTTGTCTATGAAGGGAATGGGTGAAAATAGGGGGGAAATCCCGGAATTGTTGTACCTATAGCTGTACCAAAAATTAAAAACCCCCTGCTATCGCGCTGATAGCAAGGGGTCGAAAATTACTCAGTACGCCCGGAAGGATTCGAACCCTCAGCCTCCTGGTCCGTAGCCAGACGCTCTATCCAGTTGAGCTACGGGCGCAGCAAAAGTAGCGCATAGGGGATTCGAACCCCTGTTACCGGCGTGAGAGGCCGGCGTCCTAAACCCCTAGACGAATGCGCCATGTCAAAAATCTTTTGTTGCAGTTGCGGGACAGGGATTCGAACCCCGATTGCACGGTCCAGAGCCGTGTGTCTTGCCATTAGACGATCCCGCAATATGCCTCACTTCTCAAATAGCGAGGCTAATTTATTTCAAGCCCCGGCGAATGTCAAGGAACTACAGTGTTCAAGTTCGGAGTCTTCGGGTGTTT
Organism: Candidatus Neomarinimicrobiota bacterium; assembly: GCA_021734025.1. Lineage (NCBI taxonomy): Bacteria > Pseudomonadati > Fidelibacterota > Fidelibacterota bacterium. The sequence goes on along the minus strand of JAIPJS010000025.1, from coordinate 37,673 downwards.
CCCAAAGGGATCTCTTCGGAGCAAGTGGTAAAGTAACAGCGTAATAATGTGTTAGTGTTATCAATGGTAGTGGCGGTTGCTTCTTTGTTGGTTGTTGGTAGGTAGTTGTCAAACGAATACCCCCTTCGTCCTTAACCTCCCGGAAAACTTTCGATACGCGCCCACAGCGAACCACCAACCACGAACAACTAACAGTCTTCATTCTTCCCTTTTCATTATGAACCAATAACCGCTGAAGCGGTTACTACCAACGGCTTTTCTTTTTCCTTTTTCCCTTCTCCTTTTCTCCCGCTTAAACCCGCTTCGCGGTCTTTAAGCGGGAGACGAAGCCCCTTATACCTTATACCTAAAACACCGCGCCACCACCATCGTGACAATCGGTACAGGCCATGCTCTGCCAGGCGCCGCCGATATCCATGGGATGCTCAAATTCCAATCCCTGCTGATCGTTTTCGGCAAATTCCATGTCGCCCGGCGTCCCCTGTTCCAGGATTACGTGACAGGCCGTGCATTCATGGGTGATATTGTTTCCACTCTCGTTCGCCATATATCCATTATGACACCGATAGCACCCTAAATATTTGCTGTGACCTACGTTGTTCGGGTGAGTATCCCAGCGTACCTTCATATACGGAAAGAAGTTATTCCGGTATTTCTCCTGAACCGTAGAGATCGCCTGATTCAGTTCGGCTCGAAGCGAGTCCTGGACATTTGGATAATTCTCCCGATAGAAGCTGCGAATCTGCTCTTCGATTTTTGTCAACGCTGAGTCCTTCTCCGTGTAATCGGCTCGGAGTGCATAAACGGCCTGCTGCTTGATGTACGGCAATTTTGGGCTGATTTCGCCAGTATACAGAGCGTTGTCAACTAGATCGACCGGCGTGCGGTAAATGTGCGTCGGCCGATTGTGACAGTCGATGCAGTCCATGACCCGGGTTTCCGCCTCTTCTATGGTAGAATCGGCCAGCGGTTCGTACATGGATTCGTACACTTCTTCGCTGCCGTCCTCATAGGTAACCTTCACCCAGGGAATGTCCTGGCGGGCGGAATCTCTGGCGATATATTCAACTTCATTATCGATATGCCAGTGAATGCCCGAATGCTTGCTGCCTTCATATTTTTTCCCACCGATGTCGATGAGTAGATTGTACGTCCATCTGGTATTATTTTCGTCGGCCATGTAACGGTGGATTTCCTTTTGACGGGAACCATAAAACTTATCCGGCCAATGGCACTGCTCACAGGTTTCCCGTGCCGGACGCAAATTTTCAACCGGCGTCGGAATCGGGCGGGGATATACATTGGCTATTGCGGCATACACCTGATACGCCCCGGACATTTTTGATTTGACATACCAGCTGGCGCCTTCGCCCACATGGCATTCTGCACAGGTAACCCTGGCATGGGGAGATTGCTTATATGCGACATATTCCGGTTCCATAATATTATGGCATACCTGGCCGCAAAATTCGACTGTCTCCGTATAGTGATACGCCTGATAACTTCCCACAGCGGTGCCGATGAGGAAAATCGCCGTAATAACCAGAAATCCGGCAAAGGCGTTGCGCTGCTTTTTGTTGGTGAAATCCACGGTAAACGTATACGGAATGAGCGGGGCAATGTCATCCCGGCGATTTCGCCGTTCATGCAGCATCCCGATGGGGATCAAAATCAGTCCCAGTAATACGCCGACCGGCAGAATCATATACGTGATAATACCGAAATACGGGGAAGATTGTGCGGTGGTCAAATCCAAAACGTATAAAAATGCAATAATCGAAAAACTGACCAGCGCAACAGCGGAACCGAGCAAACTTATCCAATTATAGTAAAGCGCCGGAAGTTTTTTATTCTCCATGAGCGAGCCTCCTTTATTCGAAAAAATATCCGCTACAATATAAAGACTCATCCATCTGATTACACGGAAAAATCAGTAAGGAAGCCGATTGGAAAGATCTTGAGTTTCGAAGGCTAAATCAGTAGAATAATTTGAAATTAATCAGTCCGTATCGATATAATTTAATCCGCCAGAATCAAAGGCCTGAGAACAGTATGGTAGAGACAGAATCAAAAAAGTTAATGGTAGTGGATGATGACCAGGGAGTCCGAGATATGCTTTCGGAATTTCTGGCTGGCCAGGACTATGATGTTACGACGTGCAAGGATGGTGAGCATGCGCTGGAGGCAATGAGGGAGCAAACCTTTGACCTGGTTATCAGCGATCTGCGCATGCCGGGAGTCGATGGCCTGGAAGTCATTCAGCATTATAAGGAATCCTATGAGGACGGTATCGGTATTATCATTACCGGACTGGCTACCGTCGAATCTGCCGTTGATGCTCTGCGATTAGGTGTAGATGATTTTGTGCTGAAGCCGTTCAATCTGAAACACCTCAGTGATATATTGGACAAGGCGTTCGACCTGCGGCGGATTCAGGAAGAAAACCGGCGTCTCCAGCAACAGATCAAGGAAGAGCGCGATGAGCTGAAAAAGACGGTGACTGTACTCGAAATCATTAAAAGCATCGCGCTGAAAATGAACTACAATTTTTCATTCAGCGATCTCATCCTGCTGGTGATGAAGCATATTGCCCGAGTTGTCCGGTACGATTATTCGGTGTTTGTGGATACGCGTCAGGAGGTCATTTTTACCCATAGCGATACACCGTTAAACAAACAGCAGAAAATTACAATTGCCCGGATCGCTGCCCATACACTGAAAGAGAAATATGATTTTGGGCAGGAAATAAAAAAGTACAAGTTCATCAGCGACTCCACCGCATCCCACGATGATTCGTTGCCGGAGATAAAGTCGACCCTGTCACTAGAACTCAGTTCGGAAGATGACCAGGCGGGGATCATTATCGCGTTGGGGACGGACGAGGCTCAGTTCCGGAATGTCGAGGAGTCATTTCTGGAACAGCTCTCCCGGGATGTCACCCAAATTTTCGATCAATTCTGGCACCTGCTGACGGAACAGAAGCACAGGATCCAACTCTTGGTAGACAATCTCTCCGACGGGGTGGTCCTCATCGACGTTTTTGCCAAAGAAATCGTATTTAACCCGGCGGCGGCTGAAATTTTTGAACGGCATTCCTCGGCGTTTACCATTGAATCGTTCCTGGAGACGCTCGGATTTGACATGACGGAAATCAAGGAGGCCTGCTTCAAGAACGACGAAGTCCTTCAGCAAATAGTCGATCTGGAAATTGAGGATCAGAAGAAGGTGCTCGATGTGCAGGTGAAGGGGTTTAAATATTCCGGATATATGGAGGAGGGGATCGTGTTTTCCGTCCGGGATATCACCAAGAAATCCCAGGTAGAAAAAATGAAGGCCAATCTCATAGCCAATGTGAGCCATGAGTTGAAAACCCCGATTGCGATTATCAAGGAATTTCTGTCCCTCCTGGAAGATGGCATTGGCGGTGAATTGAATGAGCAGCAGATGGAATTTGTGCAGATTTCAAACGTGCATCTGGATCGACTGGATCGGCTAATCTACAACTTCCTGAATTTGTCCAAGTTGGATTCCGGGCGGCTGTATATTAAACCGAGCCTGTACAATATGAACACGATTATTGACGAAGCCGTGGAACCGCTGAAATACCGGATAGGTCAGGAAAATATAACCCTTCAAAAGAAATACGATACCGACATCCCGGAGACGCAGATTGACCGGGATGCATTTTTGCAGATCATGATGAATCTCCTGGACAACGCAATCAAGTATTCACCGGAAGAGGGGACCATCACGGTGGGTACCCGCAATGACAACGGGGAAATTCTCGTCTGGGTGAAGGATGAAGGGAAGGGGATTGCGAAAGAGAACGTCGATAAAGTCTTTGAACGGTTTTATCAGGAACTATGGGATGAGAACAAGCCTCCGGGTACCGGGCTGGGACTGGCCATTACGCGGCAGTTAGTGGAAGAGCACGGGGGAGAAATCTGGGCGGAAAGCCCGGACGATGCCGGTGCACATTTTTATTTGAAAATTCCGGTCAGGCAAAATTCCGAGATGGAAAACCGGGAATAAATTTGCGCAGATACGGGACATTTTGTAGCAAAAATTGCTATGCGAATGTAAAAAAGATTTGACAATACTTGCCGATGGCAATATACTTGTGGTGCTCTTTTAAAAGCTATCTCGGTTTTTCCGGCGACAGAACAGCAGGAAGACGAGGTAGTTTTTTTTGATGCTAAAATCAGCTCAATGGTTATGTAGCGAGATGTAGAACCATTGAGTAAAAAAATAGGCCGATTTGGAGTAAAGAATTATGGAAAATATTTACCTGATTGGTGACTTGGCAAAGAAAACGGGTTTATCAATTGATACGCTCAATTATTATCTGCGCATCGGGTTGATAAAGGAGACCGCCCGGAGCGAACGTAGCGGGTACCGGCTGTTCGACGATGAAGTGCTCGAGGAACTGGAACAGATCGTTGAATTGCGCTCGGACAACGTGCCAATTAAAGACATCATGAGGCAGCGACAAAATGGAGTACTTTAACCTACTCGGGTTAGAGCGGGAACCGTTTTCCACTACTCCTGATCCCGAATTTTTTTACCGATCGCAGGAGCACAAGGAGTGTCTCTATCGTCTTGAGATCACGCTGCGGCTCCAGCGGGGACTCTCTGTTATCATTGGAAATGTCGGCACGGGAAAAACTACTTTGTGCCGGACGTTTCTCCGTACCCTGGAGGATACCGATAATAATAAATTCATTTATCGTATGATCCAGGATCCTTCGTTCAATTCCGAATACCAATTTCTGCAATCCCTGATCGACCTGTTTGAAATTCCGGAGTCACCACGCTCAACCCTGGAAAGCAAGAATGTGATCCAGAATTTTCTGTTTGAAAAGGGGGTGGTCGAAAAAAAATCTCCCGTGCTGATTATTGATGAAGGTCAGAATTTGACTCCAACGTATATCGAGGCACTCCGGGTATTGCTGAATTATGAAACGAATAAGGAAAAACTGCTCCAGCTCGTCATCTTTGCACAAAACGAATTTCTCGAACGGCTCAAAAAGCAGCAGAATTTTTACGACCGGATCGCGATGGGATATTTCATTAACGCCTTGAATGAAGAGGACACCAAGGCACTCATCCGGTTTCGTCTGAAAAAGGCCGGCCTGGATGATGACAAACGACTGTTCGACGATAATGCACTTCATCGGATTTATCTGTATACCAGGGGGTACCCGCGCCGGATTATCTCCATTTGTCACGAGGCACTCATAACGATGATTCGGGAGGAAAAGGAAATCTGTGACAGCGAACTGATAGAAGACATCATCCTGGAAAAGGAGAAATGGAGTCCCTGATATAGGCATCCTATGGCTGATAAGAAAGAAATAGCGACAAATCGATTGCTCAACCTGCTCCGTGAAACGGAAGAAAAAGATTCTATCAAAGATCAGGAGAGCCTTGAAATAACCAAAGCGCGGGGGATTCAGCCGAAGACTTCAGATACCGAGACGGCTGAACAAGCAAAGGCTGATCAGGATTTTGACGTTGCCGTTGAGGAAATCGAGGAATCTGACGAGGATGAATTTGAGGCACTGACCGGGGATCTACCGGACGAAGATGACATCTCCGAAGATTTATTGAGCTATATCTTTGAAGAGCCGTCCGAGGTGGATAAGGTCCGGGTGAAGCCTGAAGATAAAAAGGAAGAGCCTGAAGGACAGGGAATTGAGGTCGGCGAGTCAGAGGAAACAGAGCCCTCGCAGGAGTCATCTGAGGAGCAGGAATCGCTGGAGGAGGGCTCACCGCACCCGGAAGAGTTTGAAGTTGAAATCGAATCACATGCCGGGGAGGAGGAAGAAGCCGAGGGGAGCCCGGATCACGATGAAGCGGAAAACGAGACTTCCTCCTATTTTGACCTCGAATTGGACGAGGACGCGCTGAAGGAAAGTGTAGATGACAAATCCGACGATTCCCTGGATTTTGATTTCGAAGAATTTGTAACGCCTACTGAAGACAGGGAGGAGACCGGTGGGAAGGATGTCTCCCCGGAAATTGTATCGAAAGAATCGGAAGAGCGAACAGACGACACTCAACCAGATGTTGATGCAGGGGAAGAGGAGAGTGCTGAAGCCAGGGATGAGGATGCCAGCGCCAGAGTCGTTTCTCAGACTGGTATTGAGATGGACGAAATCCAGTTTGACGAGTCCCTTGACCTGGAGAAAGAGGCTGAGGAGGAAACAGCCGATGATATGGGCAGCTCTGGCGAATTGGAAGTTGAGGATGAGGTCCGGGACGTTGTTGAAGATGATTTAGATGCGGAAGATCCGGGCGCTGACGAAGCCGGATTTGAATTTGAGATGGAAGGGGTTGCCGAAGAGGAGGAGGACGATTGGGATATTCCTGCCTCAGGTTCTAACGGGGCGGAACACCGGGAGTCAGAACCGCCGGTATTCCATATTGGAGAGACGGAGTCTGATACGGGCACTACCGCTCAACGGGAGTCCACCCCGGCGGCGGACGAGTCGTTCTGGGAGAAGACAATCCGGTTGGCTCTGTCGTCAGGAATTCCGCAGCGGGTCAAATCCTGGCTGGATCTGCCGGACCTTAGAGAAATTGCCGCGATTTTTCCGATCCAGAAGACGTGCATTGGTATTGATATCAGTGAGTATTCCCTGAAATACGTCAAACTCCGCAAAGGAAAAAAGGCCACCATTGAGGATTACCATTATGAGGTATTTCCGGTGGAGATGATCGAGGATCCCCGGTCCAGAAAAGCCCATGTGGAGGAAATCCTGCACGGATTATTGGATGGCAAAGAGACCTTCCAAAGTTATGTGCATACGACGGTGGTCAGCAGCGAAATCAGCATCAGAAATATCAGTCTGCCGCAGGTTTCCAAGAGCGATCTGGATACAGCCGTCCAGTGGTCCAGCAAGAAGTCCCTTCCCATGGATGTCAATGACGCCGTTATCGACTATAAGGTTGTGGGCGAAATCGAGGAGTCTGGCGTTAAAAAAAATGACGTACTGGTCGTGGCCGCGCTGGAAAAGGACATTGAATCTCAGATAAAATTCTGGGAGAGTTTCGATCTGATCCCCAATAAGATCTCCCTGCACCCCATTGCTGCCTGGAATGCATTCAAAAACTTTGTACCGGATACGGGAACGGAGACGGTGATGCTGGTTGAACTGGGGGCTAATTCCTCGTTCATATGCGTGATCACCAAAGGGAAACTCCGGTTTGTGCGCATGATCAGCGTCTCCGACAGCGACTTCACCGAGGCGCTCACCGGGAACATCAGCACGGGGAACACCAGAATAAACATCGGTATGGATCTGGCTAATCGGCTGAAGGACGAATACGGGTTACCTCTGCCGGATGCCGAAGGGAAAACAGACGAAGGGATCTCCTATGCACAGATTTCCTCGAGATTTCGGCTGCCTGTGGAGCGCCTCGCCAAGGAGATCCAGCGTTCGCATTCCTACTATCAGAAAGAAATTTCAGACGGGAAAATATCCAGAATCTTTGTTTCAGGTGAAGCGGCCCGGATTAAAAACCTGGAATATTATCTCCAGGAAGAATTAAAGAACACGGGCGGGTTAGACATCGACCTGGAAATTATGGATCCGCTGAGTCAGGTCGAGTTCGACGAACATCTGGAAGACACGCAGCAATTCGCCGATGTGGCGCCAGCATTCGCTGTGCCGCTTGGGCTGGCAACGGACCGGAGTAATTTACTCAATATGCTGCCCAAACGATTAAAGGATCTCCCGAAGTTTGCTTTGGTCAAGGTGGGTACCCTCGCTGCGACATTTATCCTGATTCTGAGTATGATCATTATGTCCACGGTGACCGGCATCCGGCTGGAACAGAGTCGGGAGCAGCTGGACCAGGTCTGACAGGAATATGCCCAAATCGATCCGGAGCGGAAGGGATTCATGGAAGCGCTGGATCGCAAGGAGCAGATGATGCAGTCTCTTACCCAGCTTCAGGAGCAGATCCAGTTTGCCTCTATTGATGCACGGCCACTCAAAGCACTCAGCAACATTGTGCCGCCGAGCGTTTCCCTGGAATCCCTCGGAATCTCATTAGCTGATAATGCGCGAACCCTCAAATTTGACATCTCCGGGGATATTTACGCCAAGGTAACGACCACCGATGTGGAACTTATTAAATTTGTTCAGCAGCTGGAAGGCACAGGCTATTTCCAAAATATTCAAATCGAAAAAACGAAAAAATTTACAGATGTGGAGCAACCCGGAATGTTCTTTAACCTGACATTTCAAACACGATGAACGAATTTTTAAGCAAAATTTACCTGACCAGGAAGTACGCGATTATTTTAGCTCTCGTGCTGCTGGGCACTGGTGTCTGGTTTTTCACTTCTCATCAGAGTCGCGTATCGCAGTTGGCAACACTTGATACGGAAATATCCGAAATGCAGAACCAGATTTCTCAGGCACAATCTGTCATCGGCGATGTTGGGTCGGTAAAACGGGAGATCGCGTCGTTACGGGAGATGAAGCAGACACTCACCAGTAGCATCCGTAAGCAGGAAGAGATTTCCGAATTGGTGAGTAAAATCGTCTCCGTGGGGGAAGAGGTTGGCGTGAATTTTACCTCCATCAATTTGGAGGCAAACAAATTGTTCTCCACCAGGGACCGAAATTCGGAGTATGTTAAAGTGACAATGAACCTGGATGCCCGGGCGGAATATCTGGAATACGGGCAGTTTCTGGAGCGCGTAAACAACTTACCGTTCACTCTGAGCATCGAGCAGGCAAAACTGAATTATAGTTCGGCACTCTATCCGGACCTGAAAATTTCGAATAGAATTTTACTCGTTTTAAAATAGGTCGATAAAAGGACTATGGGAAATTTTACCACGTCTCAAAAAGTATTAATGGGAATCCTGATTATCATGCTGGGGTATTTGATGTATGATATCTGGTTTGGCGGAAACCAGGATCAACCAATCCAGTCTGGCACCAGAGCCGTGGTACAGTCTCAGAGAAATGCCGGGCAGGGATCATCCGGTAATACTGCCGGCACGGCAGGCGGGACACCGACCCCGGCAAATCTGGCATCCCTGTCAAATAACTGGTTCAAAAATTTTTCCCACGACAATTGGGAGGACGATCCGTTTCGTCATCCTTCACGCGCCCTCCCGCAGTCCCAGGGAAATTCACAATCGCAGCAACCGGTGTCACAGGTGCTTTCTTCACGGTTTCATCTGACGGCAATCAGTAAACGTGGCGGAGACGATTACGTGCTAATTAACAATGAAGTGTTAGCGGTTGGCGACATGGTCGATGGCGCGGAATTGGTGGAAATTCGGACCAATTCTGTGGTTATGGATTACCGGGGAAATAATATCATTGTACCATTATCATCCCCGCAGAATAACAATTTAAACTAATGATAAGGAATCGACAGATGTTTGATTCTATGCTTCGTTCCGTGCGTCAATTAATAATTCTGGGCATTATAGGGTGTCTAACGGCCACTGCCCTGGCTCAGCCGGGTAATAGTTTGGAGCAGCGGGGCGATCAACTCATGTCCCTGGAATTTGTTGATGCGGATCTCAAGCATGTGCTGCGTCTCATCGCCAAACAGAATCAGCTAAATATTATTACCAACGATCAACTGTCCGGGACGGTGACCGTTAACTTCCAGGAAGTTACCCTCAAAGGTGCACTGGAGGCGATCCTTGTTTCCAACGGATACAATTATGTTATCAAGGATAACATTATCATAGTGAAAGAGCGTGGCCAGCGAATGCTGGGCGAGGTAGAAACCCGGGTTTATGAGTTTGATTACATTGAGGCCCCGGATGCGATCAGTGCACTGTCCAACGTGGTTACCTCTGAGCACGGCGAGATGGAAATCTTCCGCAGGAGTAAACCGGGGGGAAGCAACCAGACAACCACCAGGACATCGACAGGTGGCAGCAAGTATATGGTGATCACCGATGTTCCGGACAATTTCCCCCAGATCGAGGATGTGATTGACCAGATTGACGTCCCCGTCCCCCAGGTAATGATAGCGGTCAAATTTATCGAGACGCGCCTGGATCATGAAGATACCCGGGGAATCAACTGGACAGTCAAAGCCCGACTGCAGGGTGGGCCGCCACAGTCCCGGACAGGGACCACCACTGGCGGAACCGGAACCACGGTCGGAGGGACCGGAACCACTGGAGGCATCGGAACCGGATCTGCCGGATTCCCGGTCTTCGGTGAATACCAGAGTCTGGATGTCGCTACCCTGAACCTGCAGGAATTCCAGGCGGTCCTGGAAATGTTATTTACCAAGGGCAATTCCCGCTTACTCTCCGATCCCCGGATTACAACCCTGGATAACCAGGCGGCGACTATTGAGGTCGGGACGACGGTGCCCGTGTTAGTTCCCCAGCAGCAGGGAGCGCAGGGGGGAGGCGTCAGCGGATTTGGCTTTGTGCAAAATACCTTTGAAGACATCGACATTAATATTAGTCTCCGGGTGCTTCCCCGGGTAAATCCGAACCGATATATCACCATGTCCGTCGAGCCGCTGGTGGAGGCCATTACGGGCTATTCCGGTCCGGATCAGGATCGGCCGATCGTCGCCAGTCGCTCTGCGCAAACCCAGGTGATGATCAAGGATGGAGAAACCATCGCTATCGGCGGCCTGATAAAAGAAGACAAATTTGAGACATATAAGAAGGTACCTATCCTCGGAGATATCCCGCTGGTCGGACGGCTGTTCCAGTACAAGTCAAAGCAGACTGAAAAGACCGATCTGATCATTTTCATTACGCCGAACATCGTCGGGCCGGTCACACAGGCACAGGCCAGCACCGAAAGCGGGAGGGGGCAATAACATGGCATTTAACCTGTTCCGGGTCCTGAAATATGCAACATCCCAGGGATGCTCGGATCTGCATATCACCGCCGGTGAACCGCCAATTATCCGGGTCAACGGGCAGATCCGCTGGATTAAACACGACCCGCTGACGGAAGAGGAAGTGCATGACGCCATCTACAGTATTTTAACGGAGCGCCAGATTACCCAGTATGAGCAGGATTTCCAGCTGGACTTTGCCTGGAAGATAGCCGACGTCGGGCGGTTTCGCACCAACATATATAACCATAATCGCGGCGAGGGTGCCGCCTTCCGGATCATCCCGCCGGAGAGTATGACCCTGGAAGAGATCAACGCCCCCAAAGCGGTGTATTCGCTGACACAACGTCAGCACGGCTTTATTCTGGTGACCGGCCCGTCCGGTTCCGGAAAAAGTACCACGCAGGCGGCGATGGTGAACCGGATCAACCAGAATAAACGAGCGCATATTTTAACCATTGAAGATCCGATTGAGTATGTACACGCCAGCAAGAACTGCCTGGTTACCCAACGGGAGGTCGGAGCGCATACGCACGATTTTGCCTCGGCCCTGCGCGCCGGACTCCGTGAGGATCCGGACGTCATCCTGGTAGGGGAAATGCGCGATCTGGAAACCATATCTCTGGCATTAACCGCTGCCGAAACCGGGAACCTCGTCATCGGAACCCTCCACACCAGAAGTGCGGCTGGCGTGGTGGATCGAATTGTGGATGTCTTTCCGGCCGGCCGGCATAATCAGATCCGCTCGATGCTCGCCAGTACGCTGGAGGGAGTGGTCGCACAACAACTCCTGCCTACCAAAGATGGAAAAGGGCGGGTGGCCGTCATGGAAGTTATGTTGGCCAATTCGGCTGTACGAAATCTTATTCGGGAGATGAAGACCAACCAGCTCCATTCCACAATGCAGACTTCAACCAATGAAGGGATGCAGACGTTTGATCAGGCGCTGTATAACCATTACGAAAATGATTTGCTCAGTCTGCAGACCGTACGCGAACATGCGAATGATTTAACCCAGATTGACAAATGGCTCAGGCGCGCCGGCGGTGGATCGCTGCGGTCACTGACGGAAGAGGAATCCCAGTCCGAAATGAATATAGAGGAAGAGCATGAAATCAATTACTAACGGAATTTTACTGTTCAGTGGAGTACTGTTGCTGGTCGGATGGTTCGGCTGTTCCCAAAATCAGATGGCGAACGAGGATAATAACAGGGAATATACAGTGGCCGGATATGTATATAGCCAAAGCCACATCCCTGTCTCGAATGTCAACGTTCGGTTGATAAACTGGGGCCAGGCGTATTCGACCACCACGGACAGCGCCGGGTTTTTTATGCTCGAGTTCTCTGTCTCCCGCCAGGACACCATTTATAACAAGCAGGTTGCGTTAGTGCTGGGAACATCGGACGCTCAATATCAGTCACGGAAACTGACGGTTTCCATTCGCGAATTTGATAACCAGCGGTACGTTTTCGAAGACATCCCCCTTCACTATGCTCTGAGAAGGCAAGAGCCCAGCGCTCCAACGGCAATGAACTGGGCAAAGCTGGATTCCCTGCAGCACCGGATTGATTCTCTGCGGGCCGTGATGGAAAAATACCCCGCGCTGGTTGACTCTCTGGAATCGGTGATTGCGGGGTTGCAGACAGAGCGGGATCAATATTTTGAAAGGTATGTAGTGAAAGAGGGAGACTTTCTGGCGAAAATTGCCGCGGATTCCAGCTTCTATAAGGATCCCGAACAGTGGAAGGCAATTTACAATGCCAACCGGGAAATTATTGACAATCCAGACTTAATCTATCCTGACCAGATATTAAAAATCCCCATGGAATCGCCAGCAGAATAATCCCTGTGCCGGTTTCAATTGGGTGTTCGATGTCATGAGGACCGGACACCAGCGGAGGTAACTTTCAGGAGAACCAAGGGGGCTGCTCTGATAACTGAAAGAGGGATATTGCCAAACTTAGGAGGCAGAAATGGCTGAAGGAAATACAATACTGATTGTTGAGGACGAAAAAGATTTTGCGCGGGCTCTGGAAATCCTGTTAAAATCGAAAAACTATACCATCGAAATTGCGTACGACGGGATGACCGGCTTGCAAAAGGCACGTGAGTTAAAACCGGATCTTGTTATCCTGGATATTATGCTGCCGAAAATTAATGGGTATAAGATCTCCCGGCTGCTGAAATTTGACGAACAGTTTCAGGACATTCCGATTATTATGCTGACCGCCCGCGCGGAAAAGCACGATAAAGAAGTCGGCATGGAAACCGGTGCGGACATTTACATGACCAAGCCGCTGGACAACAAGGAATTACTCCGGAATATGCAAGATTTACTCGGAGAGCAGCCTGCCGGTGATGAGTAGGGATATCCTTGCAGCATTGGCGTTTGTTCTCGGGAGCATCCTGGGGAGTTTTTTTAATGTTTTAATCTACAGGCTGCCAAGGGAAGAGTCCGTGATTGCGCCACCCTCAAAATGCCCCCACTGTGGACATCGTATCCGGCCATGGGAAAACATCCCGATTCTCGGGTATTTTGTTGTCCGCGGCAAATGCCGGAATTGCGGACACCGAATTTCTGCCCAATACCCATTGGTTGAGATGGCAAGCGGCCTCATTGCGGCGTTGATCATGTGGAATATCGGATTGTCATGGTATGCGGTGAGCCTGGTAGTACTCTTCTATTTACTCGGGTTGGCTACAATCACCGATTTCAAGCATCAAATTATCCCGGACGAAATTACTATCGCTGGTATCATCCTTGGGATCATTTTCTCCGCGTTTCAATTTCCGGGTTTCGACGGCATCGTGCGGGCAGTATTGGGCGGCCTCGCCGGCGGCGGGAGTTTGTACCTGATCGCACTGTTTGGAAACTGGTTGTTTCAGCAGGACAGTATGGGGGGAGGCGATATTAAACTGGCGGCCATGTTTGGGACATTTTTGGGATGGCAATTAACGTTCCTGGGGATCTTTTTGGGATTTTGTGTCGGCGCAGTATTTGGCGGACTTTACCTCCTGCTGACGCCGAGAGCCGGGAGTGAAGCAAAGACCTCCGAATCCGCAAAAAACCAGACAACGAAGAGCGAAACACCGCGGTCAGGCACTATACTGCCATTTGGGCCATCGCTGGCATTCGGGGCTGTATTAAGTTTGTTTTGGGGCCATGCCATACTGGACTGGTACCTGAATTCATTCATCCACTAACTGATTAAGAATTTCTGACTCCATGGCAAAAACCAAGAAAAAACGACTCGGCGAAATCCTGATTGATAAAGGGCTGATTACCGAGGAGCAACTGGAACAGGGCCTGGAGCGGCAGGCAGAAACCGGGGAAGCGCTCGGCACCGCCCTGGTTGAGCTGGGATATGTCTCAGACTATGAGTGGCTGGAGGCTACCAGCGAACAATTGGATATCCCGTATCTCACGCTGAGCAATTATATCGTATCTGCGGATGTGGCCCACCTGATTTCGGAAAAACTTGCCCGGAAATACAAGGCGATTCCACTCTTCCAGATTGAAGATTCCCTGACCGTTGGCATTGCTGATCCCTCCAACGTGGTAGCCATCGATGACTTAAGCCGCCAGACCGGATTAGAAATTGAACCGGTCCTCTGTGCGGAACGCGAAATCCAGGAGACACTGGACGAAGTATACGGCGGTTCGGAATCGATGGATGAACAGATGAAGGAGTATCACGAGGGGAGCGAGGACGAAGGGCCCGAAGGGGAAGGCGAAGTCGAAGCGCCAATTATTAATATCGTTAACCTGATATTTAACCGGGCTATTAAGATGGGGGCCAGCGATATCCATCTGAACCCGGAGGAGAACAGCCTGCGGATCCGGTACCGCATTGATGGCATCCTGGAAGACATCTGGACCCAACCCAAGCATCTCCAGGGATCTATAATCTCCCGGATAAAAATTATGGCGGATATGGATATCGCAGAACGGCGCCGGCCACAGGATGGCCGATTCAAGCTGAGCATTGATAATAAAACGATTGATTTTCGTGTTTCAACCCTGCCGACGGTTTTTGGCGAAAACGTGGTGCTCCGAATTCTTGATCCCACGTCGGTGAAGGTGACACTTTCGGATCTCGGCCTCAGCGAATCTCTGGAAAAGACCCTTCGCCAAATTATCGCCAATCCGTACGGAATCGTACTGGTGACCGGGCCCACCGGCAGCGGGAAAACCACCACCCTCTATGCTTCGCTAAACGAACTGAATGAAGTTGAAAAAAATATTATCACCATTGAAGACCCGGTGGAGTACCAGCTGCCGCTCATTCGTCAGGCAAATATGAATCCCAAAGCGGGGATGACATTTGCCAGCGGGCTGCGGTCTATTTTACGTCAGGATCCGGATATCGTGATGGTGGGAGAGATCCGGGATGGTGAGACGGCGACCGTTGCAGTGCAGGCGGCGCTCACCGGTCACCTGGTGCTGAGCACCCTGCATACCAATGATACCGCCGGGGCACTGACCCGGCTGGTGGATATGGGGGTTGAACCGTTTTTGGTCTCGTCTTCTACCTCGGGGATTATTGCCCAGCGACTGGTGCGTAAACTCTGCGACCACTGTAAAAAATCATATACGCCCGCCAAGGATGAATTGAAATCCCTGGGACTGGATAAGGTAGATCGGGAGTTCCAATTCCATAAGCCCGTGGGGTGCAAGAAATGCCGCGATTCGGGGTATTTGGGGCGAATAGGTATCTTTGAGATTATGGAACTCACGGATCAAATCCGGGACCTGATTTTGAAGGATGCCAGCTCCGACGTCATAAAAAAAGCCGCAATTAAAAACGGTATGACGACCTTGCGACACGACGGTTTGCGTAAAGTCGTCAATGGAATTACATCCGTGGAGGAGTTGTTGCGGGTAACTCGTGCATAGGAATGATTGATTCCTATTCCATATTATTGATTTCAGAGTCAAAGGCAACAGTACGGAAATTTCGCACACCCCTGCAATCTCTGGGAAAAGTGGAGGTGGCGCGGTCAGGCTATGATGCTCTGCAACTTATCGTACTGGAGCAATTCAATCTCGCCCTGCTGGATTTTGACATGTCGTTGATGGGCGGGATGGAAGCCCTGAAACATCTCCGGAAAGACACCCTGACCTTACCGGTGCTCATAATTCCCAGGGAGAATACGTTCGTCAGCGACGTGGCAAAATCATTGGAACAAAACGCCCAGGGATATGTGCCCGGAGATGCAGACGACGAGTTATTGCTCAGCAGGTGCCGCGCGTTTTCAGCGCGTGCAAATGTGCCCGAAGTAGTTGCACGCTACCGTCGGGATATTTCCCGGAAAGGGCGACCCTTGCAATTAATCGGGAGTTCCGGCCCGATGAATGAAGTATTCCAGCGGGTGGCAAAAGTTGCCGGCAGTGACGTTTCCATTATGCTGCGTGGGGAAAGTGGAACGGGAAAGGAATTGGTTGCCCGGATGCTGCACACGATTAGTCCCCGGGCTGACCATCGTTTTGTGGCGCTGAACTGTGCAGCAATCCCGGAGCATTTGTTAGAGTCGGAGTTATTCGGCCATGAAAAAGGCGCATTTACCGGAGCGGAATCTCAGCGAAAGGGAAAATTCGAAATCGCTGATGGTGGAACACTCTTTCTGGATGAGATCGGGGACATGAGTCCTGTACTGCAGGCAAAGTTGTTGCGGGCGCTGGAATATGGCGAATTTGAGCGCGTCGGTGGTAACGAGGTTATCAACACGAGCGTGCGCCTCATTTCGGCGACAAACAAGGATCTGGAAGAACAAATTGAATCCGGCGAATTCAGAGAAGACTTGTACTACCGGCTCAATGTCTTTACCGTGCAATTACCACCGCTCAGAGAGCGCAACATGGATGTAGCACTGCTGGCAATTTATTTTGTCCATCAGTTTAACAAAAAGAATAACCAGGCTGTGGAGCATATTGAGGACGATGTGTTTCGTCTGCTGCGCACATATCACTGGCCGGGAAATATCCGGGAACTCCAGAACACCATGGAACAAGCTTCGCTGCTGGTCGAGGGTGAACAATTGCGCCCGGAACACTTCCCCGGACTTCCGGTGGCGGAAGATCTGCTGCATGGTGAGGCCAGGGAATTCAACGGCGAATCGCGGGGAATATTCGGGAGAATGAAAGAAATTATTCCCATGGAACAGCTGGAAGCCGCCGCAATCGAACACGCTCTGCACCTGACCGAGGGCAATTTGTCGAGGGCGGCGGAACAGCTCGGATTGAGTCGTGTTACGTTGTACCGGAAGATAGATAAATACAACCTGGATGTTACCGGGGCAGAGTGAAACAAGGAAAATGGAAAAAGGGAGGAAGGAAAAGCTGTTGGTAGTGACCGCTTCAGCGGTTTTAAGCGGGAGAATAGGAAAAAGGGAGAAAGGAAAAGGGAACTAAAAACTGAAAGAATAGCACGCAGATGACGCGGAAACACCGGATGACCACGGATTAAAACAAAGAGAACACCGAAAAGCACCGAAGAAAAGCATAAATTAGCCGCGAAGATACGCAAAGAATCACGAATGAAACAACCACCATCAAACATCAGACAACAACGGATGACCACGGATTAAAACAAATACACTCACCACTGAAAAGCACTGAAGGCACTGAAAACAACGAACAGAAAATAATCGAGTCCCATAGATACGCGAAGAAAACACCAATTGAACGATAATCAACCGGGAC
Organism: Candidatus Neomarinimicrobiota bacterium; assembly: GCA_021734025.1. Taxonomy (NCBI): domain Bacteria; kingdom Pseudomonadati; phylum Fidelibacterota; species Fidelibacterota bacterium. The sequence continues at coordinate 20,115 of JAIPJS010000025.1, read as the reverse complement.
CACCAACAAGCCAGATTTTGGGACACATGATTGAGGGACACACGACACATGACCGTTTTAAACACTAACACTCTAACACGCCGTTACTTGAACACATGAACACTATAACACTTGAACACTAAATAATGCCCACATTCAAATACAAAGCGATGGACGAAGCCGGTACTGAGATGACCGGTGAATTCGAAGCCGAAAATGTTGCGGTGGCGTACGAATACATAGAAGATAGTCTGGATGCGATCCCGATTAAAGTGAAGGAGCAAAAGACCAATCCCGTCGACGATTTTCTTCAGCAACTCCAGGGAGTGAAGCGGCAGGAACTCATCAACTATACGGCCCAGCTTACCACACTTCTGAAAGCAGGGGTGCCTTTGCTCGGTGCGCTGGATGCCCTGCGGGAGCAGACCGACAACCCGGTGCTGAAAAAGGCCATCGAGCAAATTTATCGCGACGTGGAGGCCGGTTCCAGCTATTCGGATGCCATTGAGAAACACGACAAGATTTTCCCGCATTTGTATGTCAATACGGTGCGAGCCGGTGAGGCCGCCGGAAACCTGGATGTGGTGCTGGACAACCTGGTGAAGCAGCTGGAACGGGACGAGGAAACCCAAACGAAAATAAAAAGCGCGCTGCGGTATCCGCTTATCGTAATTGTGGGGATGATAGCGGCAATGGTTGTGTTGGTCACCTATGTGATACCGAAATTTGCCAGCCTGTTTGCCTCCGGGAACGCCGAACTGCCGCTGCCGACCCAGATCCTCATCGGACTGAGCGAGTTCTTTCAGGCCTATCTGCTCTATATACTCATCGGCGCAGCCGTATTTGGCTTCCTCTTTTACCGGTGGATTAATACGGATGCCGGCAGCAGAGCCTGGGACGGCATCAAACTGGAGCTGCCGCTGTTCGGCAAGATCATCCGGCTTATGTCAATCTCCCGGTTTGCATTTATCCTGGAGACGCTGAACAAGAGCGGCTTACCCATCCTGGAATCCCTGAGTATTTCCGGAAATACCGTCGGCAACAAGGTCATCGGAAGATCTATCGATCAGGTGGCCGACAACGTGGAGAAAGGGAAGGGTCTGGCTCTGCCGCTGAAGGAGACCAAACTCTTTCCGCCGCTGGTGATCCAGATGATTAAGGTGGGCGAGGAATCCGGGGCCCTGGACGAAATGCTCTCCAAGGTTGCCGCGCACTATGAATCCGAAATCGAGGAGATCACCGACAGCATTATGGCGGTTATCCAGCCGATTATTACGATATTCATGGGGGTGATGGTGATTATTATGGCGCTGGGTGTCTTTCTCCCCATGTGGGGCCTGATGGACGCCTTTCAGGGGGCGATGTGAGGAACGACAGTGAAGAAAGGGTAGGGTATAAGGTAAAGGTATAAAGGGCTTCGTCTCCCGCTTAAAGACCGCGAAGCGGGTTTAAGCGGGAGAAAAGGAAAAGGGAAAAAGGGAGAAAAGGAGAAAAAACTGTTTGTGGTTCGTGGTTGGTTGTGTGTTGTGGGAACGAATCGAAAATTTTCCGGAAGGGGAAAGCAAATGTTTTACCCGCCAGGTAGCTCTTCCTGGCGGGTAGCTCCTAGGCAAGCTAGCCACCTTCCGGGAAAAATAGCTACCCGGAAGGTGAAAACGCGGTTAAAGCCACAACTACCAACTATAACACAATAACACAATAACACTTTAACACATTAACACTGCCGTTGAATCTGTAACAAAATGAAACACAAGGAAACGCAACTGTTACATTCTAATGCAGATATTCGGGTACTCAGAACGAATATCCCCTTATCTCCCGGCATTTTAGAATTGGCATTATAATTGAAGTATTACATACATGAATTTGAAGGATAGAGGAGCTGATATGAACAGAAAAGGTTTTACCTTAATTGAGCTCACCATTGTGATTGTGATTCTGGGGATTCTGGCCGCGGTAGCTGTCCCGCGATTCACCGACCTTGCTGACGTTGCAAGATCCCGGGTATTCGAGGCAACCATGGGGAATTTTGCCAGCGCAATCAGTATTACCCATATGAAGGCCCGGGTGGACGAAGTGATGTCCGGGGAAATCCACATCGATGAAGACGGGATTGCAGATGCGTATGTAAACCAGTACGGTTATCCCCAGGATGCTGCCTCAGCCCAGGGCGGGAGTCAGCGGGCAGACGCCCAGGCGGCGGCTGCGGTATGGCGAACGGTGTTGTCGAGTGCACCCCAAATTCGCGCCGAAGGGGAACCGCAGGCGGAAGAGGACTGGGTGGCGTCTCAGAACGGTACCACCGTGGACGGGGCCCCGATTTACGAATATACCTATACGGCGCTTACGACCGGCGTAAACAGTTTTATCTATAATACCCAGACGGGTGTGATTCAACGGGTGACAGGTTAAATGAATAAGAACAAGAGAAAAAGGAGTACAACAATGCGTAACACAAAAGGTTTTACCCTCATCGAGTTGGTGATGGTCATCGTGATCCTTGGTATCCTGGCTGCAGTGGCCATACCCAGGTTTAGTGATTTGAGTACGAATGCAAGGACTTCATCCTTTAAAGGTGCAATTGGTGCTGTGAAAAGCTCAGTCGTATCACACCTTGGTAACACACAGGAGTACCCTGCAGTTGAAGCATTCACGACAGCTGATTCAATATTTACAAGTGACGATTTTAGCATTACAGATAGTGACCCATCTGGTTCCCTTGAATCAATTCCAGCGACTCCAACTTTTAGCACTGCGGGTGGTAATGCATCTGAGACGATGTATTTAATTGATGGCCCGACTGTAGCATCTGCTAATTATTATGTTACATTAAAATACGAACCCACTTCAGGTACAGTCTATGCACCAACAAATATGGAATAAATCCATATATAAGATACTACTATGGGGCGAATTATTGCAGTTCGCCCCGTTTGGTATTAAGGATATCGGGAGTTGAAAATACCGCTTTTCTGGGAGAATTATTAATAGTGGTGCGGAACGGTTTTACACTTATTGAACTCGTAATGGTGGTTCTGATTCTGGGGATAATGGCAGCCGTTGCTATTCCTAGATTTGTCGGACTCCAGGATTCTACCAAGGTAGCGCTGTTCAAGGGGGCAACGGGTTCACTGGTTTCGGGGCTTGGGACGGCATACGCGCTGAAGGGCGGTGAATATCCCACCCTCACCGAGTTAGTCGATAACTCCTATACCGCAAAAGACGGCGAAGAACAAAATATTATGGACGCCTCGGACTTCGAACTGTCTCAAACGAGTCCGGGCGCCGGAATCGAGGAGGTTGGTGCGGCGCCGGCAGATCCCGGAGAAGGATGGGAGGCAGTATATCTTTACTACCCCTCTGAAACCAACGCAGAATACTATACCCAAATTTGGTACAACGAAGACGAAGGACGATTAGAAGATGGGCTGTGAAAGAAGGTATAAGGGGTATAAGGGTATAGGGGTAGTGTCGTTTCATAATCTTAATCTTACTCCTAATCTTACTCGGTTTTGTTTAAAAGGAAAATGGAAAATGGAAAAGGGAAACAAGGAAGCTGCTGGTAGTAACCGCTTCAGCGGTTATTGGTACATAATGAAAAGCGACGAATGAAGAATGAAGGCTGTTCGGGTGGTTCGTTGTGTGAGCGTATCGAAAATTTTCCCGCGAGGGGAGAGCAAGGGCTTTACCCGCCAGGTAGCTCGGGCTACCTGGCGGGTAGCTTCTAAGTACTAGCCACCTTCCGGGAAAACCAGCTACCCGGAAGGTGAGTACGAGGGCTTTCTTCACACAGAAACTTGAACACCCAAACACTTGAACACTACCGTCATGGTTAACATCACCGAACTCTTAGAATTTACGAAAAAATCCGGGGCGTCGGATCTGCATCTCAACGCTGAAGCCCGGCCCATGTTGCGCGTCAACGGGGCGATGAAGAAGTTAAACCTGCCCGTCCTCTCGGCAAAAGAGATGCACGTGTTGACCTCGGATATTATGACTGAAGACCAGCAGAACCGGTTCGAGGAGAAGAAGGAGATCGATTTCTCCCGTGAACTGGGGAATGTCGGGCGGTTTCGGGTGAATGCATACTACCAGAACGGCGGCAAAGCGGCGGTCTTCAGGGCCATCGAAAATGAAATCAGGAGTTTTGAAGAATTAGGGTTGCCGGAAGTCGTTCGGTCCCTCTCAATGCGGCAAAAGGGAATGGTGCTGGTCACCGGCCCGACGGGTAGCGGCAAGTCCACAACCCTGGCGGCAATGGTGGATCATATCAATGAAACCAGGCCGTATCACATTATTACCATCGAAGATCCCATAGAATATATCCATGAGAGCAAGAACAGTCTGATTAGCCAGCGGGAGGTTGGTCGGGATACGCACAGCTTTGCGAATGCGCTACGCAGTTCACTGCGGGAGGATCCGGATGTGATACTGGTTGGGGAGCTCAGAGATCTTGAAACGATTCAGCTCGCCATTACTGCGGCGGAGACCGGCCACCTTGTCCTCGGAACCCTGCACACGGCATCGGTGGCAAAAACGGTCGCCCGGATAGTGGATGTGTTCCCCGCAAACCAGCAGGCGCAGATCCAGACCATGTTTGCGGATGCGGTGGAAGGGGTTATTGCGCAAAAACTGGTGGCGCAGAAGGACGGGAACGGCCGGGTCCCTGCGCTTGAAATACTGGTGGCAAATACCGCCATCCGGAGCCTGATCCGGGAAAAGAAAACCCACCAGATTCCCTCGACGCTGCAAACCCACGGATCGCTGGGCATGCAGACCATGGATCAGGCGTTAAAAAACCTCTATACGGATAACAGAATTGCCAAAGAAGTGTATGAGCAATACGGCGATGAAAGGGTATAAGGGTATAAGGGTATAAGGGTATAGGGGTATATGGGTATAAAGGTATAAGGGTATAGGGGTAGTGTCGTTTCATAATCTTAATCTTACTCCTACTCTTAATCGGTTTTGTTTAATAAGGAGATGGGAAAATGGAAAATGGAAAATGGAAACAAGGAAGCTGCTGGTAGTAACCGCTTCAGCGGTTATTGGTTCATAATGAATAGCGACGAATGGAGAATAAAAAGGGAAAAATGAAGACTGTTCGTGGTTGGTGGTTCGTTGTGGGCGCATATCGAAAGTTTTCCGGGAGGGGAGAGCAAGTGCTTTACCCGCCAGGTAGCTCGGTCTACCTGGCGGGTAGCTTCTAGGTAAGCTAGCCACCTTCCGGGAATAGCTGCCCGGAAGGGGAGAACGAGGGCGTTCTTCGCACATGAAACAGGGCTCTCTTGTGATACCAGTCACACAGGAACTTGAACACTTGCCCCGAAGGGATCCCTTTGGGAAACACCCGAACACTCTAACACTATGAAACATACAAAAACCTTGGAATGACAGCGGTTACAACGTATAATGAAGTACTAAAAACTAAGGCAAACTTGCGGCGATTATGAACCTGAATGAACTCATAAAAAAGATGGTCCAAAAGGATGCCTCCGACCTTTATATCACGGTTGGGGCCCCTCCGATGTACCGGATTGAGGGCGGAGTGTATGCCATGTCTCCGACCAAACTTACACCGGAGATGACCAAGGCTATTGCATACCAGTTCCTGAATGAGGAGCAAAAGGAGAAATTCGAGAAGGAAAACGAGATCGATCTCGCCTACTCCATCAGCGGCGTCGGCAGGTTGCGGCTGAATATTTACCGCCAGCGTGGTTCTATCGGTATTGTGATCCGGCATATCAAATCCAAGATTCAGACACTGGACCAATTGGGGATGCCGTCGATATTAAAAGAACTGGCCATGGCGAAGCGGGGGCTGATCCTGGTTACCGGCGCGACGGGCAGCGGAAAGTCCACCACCCTCGCCGCCATGATCGATGAACAGAATACCAACCGGACCTGCCACATCGTGACGGTGGAGGATCCGCTGGAATTTCTGCACTATCATAAAAAGAGCATCGTGACCCAGCGGGAAGTGGGCATGGATACGAAATCCTACCAGCGTGCGTTGAAAAGTGCGCTGCGCCAGGCGCCCGATGTTCTGTTGATCGGGGAAATACGGGATCAGGAAACCATGTCCTCCGCCCTAAAATTTGCGGAGACCGGGCATCTGGTGCTGTCGACCCTCCATTCGGTCAACACCAACCAGACCATGGAGCGGGTGATGAACTTTTTCCCGTCCGAGCAGCACAAGATGGTGCAGTTACAGCTGTCGCAGAACATGCGGGGGATTGTCTCCCAGCGATTGGTGGAGCGCAAGGACGAAGATGGACGAATTGCGGCCCTGGAAGTGATGCTGAATACTCCCAGAATTTCTGATCTGATTTACAAGGGAGAGTTCGATAAGATCAAGGAGACCATCGCGGCCGGTTCCCAGGAAGGGTTGCAGACGTTTGACCAATCGCTGTTCAAACTGTATCAACAGGGGGATATAGGCTATGAAGAAGCCCTCAGAAACGCCGACAGCGCCAACGATCTGAAGCTCCGGATCAAAATGGAGGCCGGGGGAGATAAAAAATCGGAAGAGACCGACAGCGACGAGAACATCGAACTGGCCATCGAGGACGATTGATGGATATCAAGAGTTCATACGATCTGTTAATCGGGTTACTGGTGGTCTGCGGCGTATTATTTACCTTTTTCCCCAAGGCGATGATCAAACTCAACCAGATAGGCAATATTGTTCTGTTCAGTGATGAAGACATCCTGAAACATCCCAAGGCCATGGGGATTATTTTGATATTTATTGGAATCGTGATCTTCGTGGATTTACTGGTGTTTTTATGAGACACAGACTGAATAAATCCGCTGGCTTTACGTTGATTGAACTCGTCATGGTGATAGTCGTACTTGGAATTCTCAGTGCGGCCGCGATCCCGAGAATCACCGGGGCCATTGAAAATGCCCGGATTCAATCCACCAAAAAGGAGCTGCAGACTATCAAAGATGCGATTATGGGCGATCCGGAATCGACTGTGGGTGGGCAGATTGCAGACAAAGGTTTTTACGGGGATAATGATGCGCTACCAGACGATTTAGAAGATTTAGTGTCCCCGCAGCCAACTTCAGGACCGGGTAGTGATACCTGGGACCCATTTACACAGTCAGGATGGAATGGCCCTTATATAAATCCCGAAGGTGATGACGACTGGAAAAAGGATGCCTGGGGGAATCCGTACGAAATTAGCACAACAAATGGGGGCTCAATAACTAGTGCGGGACCAGACGGCGAGATCAATCAAACTGATGATAATATAACCATTCAACTAAATGCGGGTTAAGCATTCAAGTATAACAAAAAAGGAAAACCCAGAAAGGGCCAAACGATGAAAAGGCTACCAAATATCATTTTATCTGGGAATCGAGGATTTACTCTTTTCCAACTTATTGGTGTATTAGTTGCAGTTGCTATTGTAGCAACTCTTGCTTTACAGGTTGTTGCAAAAAGTGTAGCAAAATCTAATTATACCATTGCTAAACAAGAAATGGTGGAAATTGGGTACGCAATTGCGGGGAATCCGCAAATTGCGGGTGAATGTGGATATGTTGGAGATGTCGGGGCTTTACCGTCTTCTTTGATGGATTTAATAAAGAAACCTGCCGATGTGTGTGATTCTTGGAATGGGCCTTACCTGGATGTCACTGAATATCCAAATAATCCTGAAAAAGCAATTAAAGATCCCTGGAATAATGAATATGGATATGATGATGGAACTGTAGTTGTGTATTCAAATGGTCCTAATGGCGTTGATACACTCCTCACTTACAAATTTGCGTCCTCAGAAGAGGATATTTTAAACAATGATATGACAATTTCATTTAATCGGGCCGGTTATACCCCATATGTATTGAGTGGTTGTGATACCGTGCCATTTACAAAAGTCAACAACACGGATAATCAATGGATAGCAGATGGATTAACAAAGTGTCCTGGCGATATTTTTTATATCGATTCAAATGGTGATAAACAGCCTATAACCGGGAATGAAAATATAGCATCTCAGTCTGAAACCAATTCGCCTGGTGTTGGAATTATCCAATATGTTAATTCCCCTGAATCCAAGAAAGCGGATGTATATGGTGGCAATAACCATATTGTTGATTATACAGCTGAAAATACGGGTGACGTATCTTTCCAAATTCGTCAAATGAGAATTACTTGGGAGTCTTTTGGGAATTATTGGGGGCCCTTTCAACCCAAATTAGCTTCTGCTACAGTTGAAGGTAATACCCTATTTAATCATGTTAATCAGGGTGAGGGAGCACGGCTCAATAGTGGTGGTATCATCCATTTTGGGTCAAATGAGCCGTTTACATTTACGCCAGGGCAGATGGATTTTACCTCCATGGTATTTCAGGACGTTGTCAAAGGAGATGTTTATAATGTTGATATGAGAGGTACCCGGTTCACAATAGACTATTGGCCAATTAATGCCGGGAAACAATCAATTGCCTTCGAGATTGGCAATTATGGGATACCTGGACAGATACAGTATGTTACTAATTCCTTAGTAACTGGTCCTGAAGAGCAAACCGGTGGAGAAGAGACCGATGAACCTCTCACAGATTACTTTATTTTAGTTGATGGTGATATAGATATTGCCGGAAACCATCACAATATTAACCCAGGGGATATCCACTCGAATAGTGATATCACCATAAACGGAAACACCCAGAGTACGTTCTGTGGAAATGTCACTGCCGTCGGTACCTTCTCATCACCCGGAAGGGATCCGGCATTTTGTAACAATACTCCGCAGGGTAACCAGGCAAACGTGGAACTACCTACAATGGGAGAACCGTGGAGTTATGATTCGAATGAAGTCAAAGTTGGGAATGAATCTGGGAATTACACCCTGTCCGGCAGCGCTCTTACCTTTGAGTATGACGTCATAAAGGTAAATAATGGCTCACTGACCATCAGCGATGCCACCATAAGCGGCAGCGTGATATTTGATGTTTCCGGTAATGTGAACGTTCGTGGGGATCTGCTGACTGCAAGTGAGGACGATGAGATAATCATCCTGGCCGGGGGGAATGTGACCACGAGCGGAGGTAATACTCACACCGTGAACGCTTCTATCCATGCTGATGGAGCTGCTCAAATCAGCGGGAATAGTCATACGTTTGAAAAGCTGATCTGGGTGGACGGAAGCGCCCAAATTTCAGGGAATTCGAACGTATTTAATGAAGGGTTCTGGGCCGGCGGAAGTATACAGTATACGAACACGTCGGGTTCCCTGACTGGCTTGCTCTGGAGCGGTGGTTCAACGCATATTGCAGCCAGTGATCACGATTTTGTCGGCGGAATCATAGCTGGCGGAGATTTGGATATCAGCGGATCTCGTCTCGGAAGTGGGTATAATTCTGAATATGTAGTATCACCAATTGATAATTCAAATGTGCCACAAGCCAAGGTGTACGAATTGGATTTTACCCTTAAAAATGGTGGTGAAACAAAGGTTTTCGTGAAAGAAATTTATTTTGATTGGCATGATAGTGAAGTGTATTTGACGGAAGCCGAGTTTGGTGGGGTTACTGTTTTTAACAGCGAAGCAAATGGAGGTGATAGATTGTCCAATAATAGTACCCTGACATTGGATTCTCCCCTTACATTTGGTCCAGGTAAAATTGCGCCCAATTTACTTCATGGATTCTATGATGCAAGTACAGGAGGTGACCCAGTTGATATGGAAGGCATTAGTGTTGAGGTTATCTTTAAAGACCCTTATGGAAACGAATATCCGATTGCTATTCCAGTCTCTGGATTGACAAGTTAAATAATGCGCTAAGGCACTGGTGGTTTGAATTTCTACTATTGAAACCTGAAAAATATTTCGTAAAAGGAATATTAGGAGGAAAATAGTTAAAGCTTCAGTAAAGCCGAGTAAAAGGAGCAAGGATTAAGAGCACATTAAAAAGTTTGTTGCAGGCTGAGAATGGATTCTCACTGCTAGAACTTGTCTTGGTAATAATAATCATAGGTATCCTTACAGCTGTTGGTGTTAGGTCATTAAATAGGTCGTTGGATAATCGCAAATTCCTTGGAACTCAACAGGAAATGCAGGTGATTCGAACAGCGATAGTTGGTGACCCGGATCTGCGGGATGGAGGAGTACGCACTTACTTTGGATATGTAGGGGATATGGGTAAATTGCCAGATACTCTTGGACAGTTAGTTGAAAATTATGAAAATTCACCTAATTGGGGTGGGCCATATTTAGAGATAGATTTTGCTGATGATCCCAATTCATACAAATACGATGCGTATGGAGAACGATATGAATATTATCCAGACCCTCCTGATAGAACAACGCCTTACATTTATAGCCCAGGAGGCAATTTCTCTATTAATATAGCATCTTCAAGAGATGCAATATTAAATAATACTGTTGAAGTTCGTTTGTTCGACCAAAATGGAGTCGTAATAATACCCAGTGAGGTTCCAGCGAGCAATATCTCAATACCAGGTGTACCAGATCCCAGTTGGGTTTCTGCTGACAAATTGTATAAGTTTAATAACAATGTACCAATTGGGAACCGAGAGATTGACATTGATGCAAGCTCACTTGGTATTACAAAAACGGAACCTGTATCCGTCGATTTAAATGATGACATAAGGATGAACATTACCCTGGAACCGAATTATGGAGAATTACAGTTGTCAGGAACTGCACCGACTACACAATGGGCAAATTCATCTGATCCAGAAATTGTTAGTTTCACTGTCTCTAATACTGGTGTACCACCCTACATAATTGAACGAATGACCGTAAATTGGTCCTCTTCGGCGAATGGAGATTGTTGGAACGGAGAGACTCCATATTTAGGTTCAGTGCAGTTATCCGGTGGTAGTACAGAATATTGGGATTGGGATAATCCTCCTGATAGAACCTCCAGGGTTGGCTCAGGGAGTCAAATTGTCCTAGATAATACCATAACTATTGATAGTACGAATTCTCCCTTTACCCTTGAGATGCATTTTGCTGATGACATAGGTAGTGGTGGTGGGGAGTTAAATATGTCCGGAACGACCTTTGAGGTTGAACTTGATCCGATGAAAGGGCCAACGCAACGAATAACTTTCGATATAGCACGCAGCTGTAGTGCCCCAAATATATCGCGAATAGGCACATACAGCGTCACTGGTTCGAACATTGCAGTAACTATTGATAATGAAGGTACTCTTGGCGCGAGAATAAATGCGATGACCGTGACTTGGTCGGGCGGAAGTGGTAATCTTTTACAGCAAATTGTGAATACTACCGGTTCAACTAATGTTACCTACTATAATGACGATGGACGCGCAAGTGGTGATAAAGTATATCTTAATAATACTTATTTACTCCCGGGTAGTCCTAACCAAAATTTTCAATTTCAATTTAATAACGATATGACCTCACCAGTCGTCACTGCCTTTCAGGTAAAATTTCATTTTACTGATGGCAGTGCACAAACTGTCGTTTTCTAAACTATGTATCTCGCATTCATTATTATTGGCGCGCTCTGCATCCTGTTCGGGATCATCTTTCTCGTTGCGCCTGAATTACTTATCAGGCTGAATGAGAAATCCCGCCGGGTAGTGACCACGGACAGCTTTGCCATCAGAAACCACCGGGTGGTCGGGATTATCTTTCTAATCATTGCGGTGGTTTTTCTGTATTTGCGTCTCACCATGTAAATCCGTTATAATCTCACATGGAACGAAATAAGCGATTTATGAAGATGGCCCTCCGGGAGGCGGAAAATGCTTTCCGGGAGGGAGAAGTCCCGGTCGGGGCGGTGGTTGTCTCCCCGAAGGGGGATGTCCTGGGCAAAGGATATAACCAGCGGGAGCAGATGAACGATCCGACTGCACACGCCGAAATGCTTGCAATCTCCGCGGCGGCAAACACCCTGCAGGACTGGCGGCTGGAGAACTGTCTGCTGTATGTGACCCTGGAGCCGTGCCCCATGTGTGCCGGCGCCATCGTGAACGCCCGCATCGAAACGGTGATCTACGGAACTGTGGACGAAACAGCCGGCGCGTGCGGTTCCCGTTTCGAGATCTGCGGCCAGCCGGTAATGAACCACAAAACCAGCGTTGTTTCCGGGGTGTTGGAAGAGCAATGCCGACAGCTCCTGTCCGAGTTTTTTACCCAATCCCGAAATCCGTCGCCACCAAGATTTACGTAATTCCGTATCCGGTCGAAGAATGGGTATAGGGGTATAAGGTATTAGTGACCGGAGATCGGAATACAACAACCGATAACCAACTAACTACGAACAATACTCCTTTAAAAGGGAACTACCACCATTCCCGGGCTTTTAGGTTGAGGATGTGAGACGCGCGACTCGTGACGATTTTAACAATAGCACTCTAACCCATTAACACTTCTGAAACTAGAACACCTGAATACTTTACTACAGATTTTCTTGCGGAGAGGGAGGGATTCGAACCCCCGGTCCGTCAAAGACGGACACCGCATTTCGAGTGCGGCACATTCAACCAGACTCTGACACCTCTCCGTGCAACTCAAATATAACACCACCGGGTATCAGTCCAAAGTGGATTTCCGGCACACCTTTGAAAAGCCGGGGAAATCAGAATGACTAGTCCGGGGCTTTTCCAACGGGCTCCCTGCGGGGCAGGTGTTCAAGTAACGGCGTGTTATTGTGCTCTCGTTGGTAGTCGCGGCTTTAGCCGCGTTTTCACCTTCCGGGTAGCTATTTTTCCCGGAAGGTGGCTAGCTTACCTAGGAGCTACCCGCCAGGAAAAACCGAGTTACCTGGCGGGTAAAACATTTGCTTTCCCCTTCCGGAATGCTCCCGATTCGCTCCTACAACACACCACCAACCACTTACAATCCCGGGAGGGGGCCCTTTGGGGCGAACAGTGTCCATTTGTCCTTCAAAACCAAAAACCGCTAAAGCGGTGACTACCAACAGCTTCTCCGGTCTCCATTCTCCATGGCAATCTCCGCTTAAACCCGCTTCGCGGTCTTGAAGTGGGAGACTCAGCTCCTATACCCTCCCGTTTTCTTTTTCCAGGTCTCCCTTTTTCATTTTTTATTACGGGAGGGAGTGAACAAAATTCAATCTTCATTCTTCAATCAAGGCGAGGAAGGTCACTTGGAGAGTGGCTATTGGATCATTGCTTCTGCCTTTTTAGAGGTTTTATCATCCCCCTGTCCCCCTTTAAAGGGGGAACGGGTTTGTGTCGCGGTTGCGGAAAATTATAAAGTTTGCTGCGACTGCTCCATTGGCCTCTGACTCCTGTCACAACACACAACCAACCACGAACCACTAACAGTTTTCATTCTTCACTTTTCAATCTGAAAACCGCTGAAGCGGTTACGACCAACAGGTTTTCCTTTTCCCTTTCTCCCCCGCTTAAACCCACTTCGCGGTCTTGAAGCGGGAGACTCAGCCCCTATACCCTTATACCATATACCTTATACCCGTTTTCTCTTTTCCTTTCTCCTTTTTTCCTTCTTCGATCGAGAAACCTGCCCCAGTCAATTGGACTTTGATAATTCATTTGGCCAAGCCCTTATTGCCTTGACTGCACCGGAGTCCATACATAAATTCTCCTCTATTTATGGAGACACTGGATATAGACCGGAAGTTGCGCCTCAAGGATATAAAGGCGACGGTGGCCGACGAGATGGATACCTTTCAGGAGGCCTTCTCTGAGTCCATGAAATCCCGCGTTTTTCTTATCAATAAAGTTGCCGGTTACCTGATTAAACAGCGAAGCAAGAAAATTCGGCCGATGCTGGTCATCCTGGCGTCAAAGCTTTGCGGTGAACCGAATAAAAATACCTACCAGGCCGCGGTGCTGGTCGAGCTGATTCATACCGCCACCTTGATTCACGATGATGTGGTGGACGGGGCAGAACTACGGCGCGGTATTCCGAGTATCAATGCCGTCTGGAAGAACAAAATTTCTGTTCTTATGGGCGACTATCTGTTCAGCAAATCCCTGATCAACATGATTAAACTCAAGGATTTTGAGGCGCTCGAACTTTTATCCGACACTGCCGAACGCCTGAGTAGCGGGGAAATCCTCCAGATCGAAAAGGCACGCAGCGACGGTATGGATGAAGATGTCTATTACGAGATGATCCGGGATAAAACTGCCTCGCTGATTTCGGCAGCCTGTAAGCTTGGCGCCATTACCGTTGGCAGCAACACTGACAAAGCAGAAGCACTGGCGGAATACGGTGAAAACCTGGGCATCGCCTTCCAGATTAAAGATGACCTGTTCGAATTCGTCGGTAAGAAAAGTATCATCGGCAAACCGGTGGGGCAGGACGTGAAGGAAAATATGATTACCCTGCCGTTGTTGCACACGGTCGAAAAATTGCCTGATAAAGAATCCAGGAAAATTCTGAAGACCATGAAGCGCGGCGCCAAATCCAAGCAGGTCAAAGAGATCGTCCGAAAGGTTGCCAACAACGGCGGTGTTTCCTATGCCAGAGAAAGGCTCCGGGAGTACACTGAAGCTGCGATCGACGCGTTGGAAATCTTTCCGGATGGACAATACAAACAGGCCCTGATCGACTTCGCCGAATTCAACATGATCCGGGAAAAGTAACCTATTTTTCCGGCCATGTATGGACACGATTACACCATCTTCGCTCAATCGGATTTTACTTATTCGCCTCAGCTCCATTGGGGACATTGTACTGACCACCCCGGTGCTGCGGACCCTGCACAAAAAGTATCCTGACCTCAAAATCGATTTTCTCATCAAGGAGCAGTTCCGTGATCTCATTGCCTATCATCCGGCGGTGGATAACACCATTACTATCCCCAGTGATTTCTCTTTCCGGGATCTCCTGAACTTTCGCCGGGACGTTCAGTACAGCGGGAAATTCGACGCAATTGTCGACCTGCACGATAATCTGCGGAGTCAGGTGTTGACCTTCCGGAGCAAAATCCCGTATACGCGATATGACAAGCAGCGGTTTTACCGGTGGCTCTATGTGTACTGGAAAATCAGGACGCCGGCTGTGGAAAAATACATCACGGAACGCTATTTCGAGGCGGTAGAACCATTCGGCGTGGAAGATGACGGGGAAGGACTGGATTTCTGTTTCCCGGAGAATTTTGGTTTCAGCGATCCGGGTATTGCCAACGAGGTGGACGCCTTCCGCCGGGCGGACAATCCGGTGACCGTTGCACCGGGCGCAGCCTGGGCAACGAAAAAATGGCCGCCGGAGCGGTTCGGGAATGTGATTCAACAACTTATCACGAATTATAACGCCACCGTGGCGCTATTGGGCGGACCGGCGGAAACGGACTTAGCAGAGCAAGTGATCAGCCATGTCAGCGAATCCCATCGGGTTTTTAACTTCATTGGAAAAACCACCTTGCTGGAATCCGCAAAGATTATCCAACATGCTGACCTGCATCTGGCGAATGATTCAGGCATGACGCATATCGCAACCGCGTTTCGAAACAAAGTACTGCTGATTCTGGGGTCGACGGCGATGCCAATTGTATTTTATCCGAAATATACGCAATTTGAGACGGTTGCTGACACAAATCTGAGTTGCCGCCCGTGTACACACATGGGAAGAAAACGATGTCCGCTGGGGCATTTTCGATGTATGAAAAATATTGATGAATCGCAGGTACTTGATGCCTACAGCCGGCTCACGGGGGAAGCATGACAGTTTTTTGGTTTTTGGTGTACAATATATTTGCCGTCCCGATTCAGTATCTGATTTTTCATATCGTTGCCCCGTTTAACGCCAAGGTCCGGCGGGGAATAATCGGCCGCAGACGCCTAAAACAAACGTTGAAAGAGTTTAATGCTTCCCGGGATCGTGGTGCGAACTGCTATGTCGTCCATTGTGCATCTCACGGCGAATATGAGATGGCGAAGCCGGTCATCGAAGAAATTAAACGCCTGGAGCCGGAGACGGTTATTATACTCACCTTTTTTTCGCCCTCGGGATATGAGCAGGTCAAGGAGAATTCGCCGGCAGATTTAGTGACGTATTTACCCTTCGATTCCGGGCGGAGTGTCGCCGATTTTCTTAATCTGATAAATCCGGATAAACTCATCCTGACCAGCTACGAGATATGGCCCAATTTAATCTGGATTGCGTCCCGGTTCGGCATTGATGTATATCTGACGTCGGCCCGTTTGAGCGGTACCAGCAAAAAATTACTACCGGTCATTCGTTCATTCTATAAAACCGTCTACGGGAGCATCCCTTACATTTATCCTATTACCATTGAGGATGCGAAAATCCTGCGTGATCTGACCGACAACCACAACATCAATACCTTTGGTAACACCCGGTATGATCGGGTGCTGGAACGAGCGAATAACGCCTCGGACCAGACGGGATTACCGGATTCTTTTCAGCATTCACCAACACTGATTTGCGGTAGTATCTGGCCGCCGGACAACCGGGTTGTCCTGCCTGCATTTACCTCGCTGTTAGGTGAATTCGAAAATTTAAAACTCGTCCTGGCCCCGCATGAAACTTCAGAGGATCATATTGAAGAACTGTGTAACTGGTGCGATAAGAACAATTTTTTATACACGGTGTACAGTAACATGAATGGGACAGAGGCTCGGGTGTTAATTGTTGATGAGATTGGAATGCTTGCCGAACTCTACCATGATGGCGATGTGGCATTCGTCGGCGGTGGATTTAATGGTTCTGTGCACAATGTCATGGAGCCAGCTGTCGCCCGGTGTGCGGTGCTGTTTGGCCCGGATCACCAAAACTCTGATGAAGCCACTCAGCTGATACGGGAAAACGGTGGAAAAGCGGTGGCTTCGACTGATCAATTTCGGAAGATAGTTCGCAGGATGCTTTCCGACGAGTCAGAGCTACAAAAGATGCAGGATGCCGCCTACAAAGTTATTGAAAGTAACGCCGGGGCCACCCAAAAGACGGTCAGTCACATACTCCAGCACCAGTCGTAAACTAATGGGTAAGATAGCCTGTACACATATCGATTATCGCCCGGAGAAGTCAGCGTCCTACGTTTTCACTGATTTCTCCATAGAGTTGGGTACCGATGAATGCACCGTGCTCCTGGGGGAGAGTGGCACCGGGAAGACGACCCTCGGTCTGCTGCTTGCCGGCGCAGTGCAACCCGAAAACGGGAAGATGACGTTTGAGGGCCAGCCACTTCATACCCGGACAAAGAAAATCGGATTCCTGCATCAGAATCCGGAAAATCAGGTTTTCGGTACTACGGTTGAGCGAGACATTGCTTACGGTTTAGAAAACGAAGATGTCCCGGTAGCCCGGATGCGGAAGAAGGTAAACTGGGCATTGAATCTGTTGGGATTACGGGAGTTACGGGAACGTCCGGTGCAGTCGCTCTCCGGAGGAGAAATGCAGCGCACGGCTCTGGCCGGGCTCCTGGTGATGGACTACGATTATCTTGTCCTGGATGAACCAACATCGTATTTGGATTATCCCTCGCAGCGGACCCTGTTTGAGCATCTTGGGCATTTACAATCGCTGGGAATCGGGCTGCTCTGGATCACCCAGTATCCGGCAGAAGAACGCCTGGGTGACCGCGTAATAGAATTCGGGGAAAATGAAATCCTTCGGGATACTACTCCGGCCCTCAACAGCGAGTACAAATATACTTTTTCAGGTTCAGAAAATAGGTCCCGACACACGACCCCGGAATTAGGACAATCAATTATATCAATTACTGATGCCGAATATTCGTATCCGGAGCAATCGGAACAAAAGCCGTTTTATTTACAGATCCCGAACTATAGTCTCAGAGAAGGGGAATATCAGGGATGGTACGGCTATTCAGGCACGGGAAAATCAACACTGGCGAAACTCATTGCCGGAATTGAATTGTTTGATAGCGGCACCATTGAGATGCACCCCTCGCCGAATGAGATAGTCTATGTACCCCAGTTCGCAGAGCGGATGCTGTACAGCGGTACTCTGGAGCAGACGGTGCAGATGTTACGGTTTCGACCCGGGACGAGTCCTGCGAAGTATGGTAAACGCCTCGATGGTTTTCTGATAAAAATGGGTCTGGAAGCCCAAAATGTAAGAGAGCGACCGGTATGGAGTTTTAGTGGGGGCGAACAGCGACGCATGGTTTTGGCAGTGGCGTTAGCACTGCAACCGGTAGTCCTGATCCTGGATGAACCGACGATTGGAATAAGTCCCGGCGACCGGAAAAAAATTGATCACGTGTTCATAACTCACGAAATTCCAACGGTTGTCTGCATTTCGCACGAATACGATTTTTTGCGACGGATGACTGACCGGGCGGTCTTTTTTTCTGATGGCACAATTGTCGGGCCGCAATCCTGGGATACCCTGGAGGCGCAATTTCAGTCGAATTTCGGGAATATTCTGTATAAAAAACCAATTCAAACCGTAAATGAAGTTTCGAGCTCATGACTGACCGACAGCCGAGAATTTTTACCGCCCCCAATTTGTTGAGCGTTTCCAGGGCATTTTTATTAATCCCTATTCTGATATGTCTGAAACATGACCATATCCTCGGCGCATTCCTGCTAATGGGGATTGGTGCGGTAACGGACTTTCTGGACGGTTTCGTGGCCAGGCGCTCCAAGGTGGTCTCTTCTTTTGGAAAGGTGCTCGATCCGGTATCAGACAAAATCGCCATCGGAAGTCTGATGGTGTATTTAGTCGCCTTCGAAGGGCTCCCGTGGTGGTTTTTAGCGACGCTGGTTGGCCGGGATCTCTCTATCATTGCCAGCGCCGCCTTCTTGATGAGTGCTCACAAAAAGGCGTTCCAGGCCAATTTTTCAGGAAAAGTGAGTATTAACCTCATTGCGTTGACTATCATTTTATACCTGCTCAACTGGATGCCATACAAAAATTATGCGATGTGGGCGGCCTATGTCGTAATGGTCCTCTCATGGGTTCGGTATCTCCGGGTCTACTTTATTTATTTGAAGATTCACATTCGAAGGAAGAAAGGAAGTCAAACATATGCGTAGCGCATTTCAGAAATTAAAATCCGGGTTAAAAAAAACCCATGAGAGTGTGGTGGGGAAGATATCGGATGTTTTCTCCGGGAGAACCTCGCTTGACGATGACCTGCTGGATGATCTGGAAGAAATTCTCATAGAAGCGGACCTCGGCGTGGACGCCACCATGCGGTTGCTGGATGACCTGCGGGATCGGGCAAAGGAACTGGACGAAATAGATATGGAAGCCCTGGAACACGTCCTCCAGGACGAAATTAAGCTCCTGCTGCCCAATGGGAAAATGGCAGAGGAGACCGCTATAAGGCAAAAGCCACATGTAATCATGGTCGTCGGTGTGAACGGATCCGGAAAAACCACCACAATCGGAAAGCTTGCCCATCGATTGAAAAACGAAGGCAAGTCGGTCCTGATTGGCGCCGCGGACACATTCCGTGCGGCAGCCATGGAACAGCTGGAAGATTGGGCAGGCCAGGCGCAGGTGGATATCATCGCCAACAAACAGGCCAAAGATCCTGCCTCGGTGGCATTTGATGCGGCGGCAGCGGCGAATTCCAGAGAGGTGGATGTGCTCATCGTTGATACTGCTGGCCGGTTACACACCCAGGGTAACCTGATGGAGGAATTACAAAAAATTCACAGGGTGCTTGGTAAACAGATTCAGGATGCGCCACACGAAGTCCTGCTGGTGCTGGACGCCACCACCGGACAGAACGCCATCATGCAGGCACGCCAGTTCAACAAGGCGGTTGAGACCACAGGGATTGCACTGACCAAGCTGGACGGAACCGCGAAGGGCGGCGTTGTGGTGGCTATTAACAGGGAGCTGGACATCCCGGTGAAGTACATCGGTATCGGGGAAGGGATCGATGACCTCCAGCCGTTCGACCCTGAGCAGTTCGCCGAAGCCCTGTTTTATTGATACAGTAAACTGAAGTGTTCGGGTGTTCAGGTGTTCAAGTATACAAATAAAACGTGAGATACATAGTGAATAGCCAGAGCGTTGCCCGCTCTCGTTGGTAGTTCTCACTTTAGAAAAATCTTTAATCAAAGAATTCCCCGACGCTTGCGTCGCGGGTGATTGTTGGTAGTTGTTGCCAAAGAAATTCCGGTGGTAAAACCACAAAATTGGCTCAATACCTCGTTGCTCTGCTGCGAGGATAGTCAATTTTGAGGAATTT